>CAZBGM010000021.1:1186-19515 GCA_964491505.1 uncultured Methanomicrobiaceae archaeon
TTCCTCGAACAGATGCTCGCCCAGGGTAATCCTCTGGCTGTTCCCATCATTCAGAAAGAAGATGTAAGCCTTCGCCTATCCTATATTCGTGAGATAAGTGCGCTGGTGCCAAGCACCTTTGATGTGCCCGAACCTATCGGCAGCGAGATCCCGGCAGACCCTGAAGATATGGACACTATTATTCTTCCCATGCTCGGCTTTGATAAAACCGGAGGAAGAATTGGGTATGGATCCGGATACTATGATCGCTTTTTAGAGAAATACCCCAATCTCCGTAAGATTGGTATCGCTTTTGGGTGTCAGGAAGCAGAGAAGATCCCGGTTGAAGAGAACGACATTTTCATGGATCTTATCATTACCGAAGACGGCGTTGTCTTTACCAAGGATCAATAACCTATGTTCATCAACGGAACCGAAATTCTTGACACCTACGCCGAGGCATTTCCCACCTGGCTCTCACGGGTCATTATTACCGCTGACAGCCTGAAGTGGGCCAAAATTGCAGCGGCTGAAGCCACAGGGTTTGCTTCATCCACCATAGGATGTCCCTGTGAGGCAGGAATCGAACAGATACTCTCACCGGATGAGACCCCTGACGGCAGAGAAGGAATTGCAATTCTTATCTGTACCGCGAAGAAAACAATCCGGCAGGAAACAACTGCCCGCATTGGCCAGTCAATTCTTCCGGTGCCTACGACATCAGCTTTTAACGGATTTCCGGATGCAAGAGATCGCTTCTATACCAGAATGCACTATTTCGGTGACGGCCATGAAGAAAAGGTAGAGCATGCCGGTCGAAACTGCTGGAAAATTCCGGTTATGGAAGGAACATACGTTGGTGAAGAGCGTTTTGGGACGGTCAAAGGCATTGCCGGCGGCAATATTGTCATCATGGCACCCACACAAAAGGCTGCCCTTCTGGGCGCTGAAGCAGCGGCGGCAGCAGTTGAAAGGGCGCCAGGCGTCACGAGCAGTTTTCCGGGAGGAATTATCCGCTCCGGTTCCAAAGTAGGCTGTAAGTACTACCGTTTTCCCATGCCGGCAAGTACCAATGATCAACTGTGCCCAACCCTGAGAACGACAACATCAGATTCAGCTATTCCTGAAGGGGTGACCTGCACGTATGAGATCGTCATCAATGGCATCACAGAAGTATCAGTCATAAAAGCGATGAAAGATAGTATTATTGCTGCATGTGATGTTGACGGTGTCACCCATATCGGGGCCAGTAACTTTAGTGGAAAGCTTGGCCCCTATCAATACCGGCTCCAGGATTTATTCAAATGAATACAAAGAAAAATACAAAAAGACAAGGGAGCAGCAAACATGAACATTCCATTCAGACGGTTCTCTACTGGTGTCCGGACTGTGACGTGCCTCTTCTGGGGAAGCAATGTACCTGTGGTGCTGAAGGATATGAGGTCCCACTTTTACAGCCATATGATATACGTCCCGTGCTTCGCCATGACAAAGAAATCCTTCAGAGCCTCCTAGCCGAACGTTTTGCCATCTTTGAACTGCCGACAATTCTAATATTCAATAAAACCAGTGGTGTCGACAGGAGTGAACTTGTTCTTGCCCATGGCAAACGGTTTGGCTGGCTGAACTTCGACCCGATAGACCGCTGCTACTCCTTTGAACCCCACCCGGACTCACTTGCCTGGTTTGCCGGACGGATTCAGAAAAGCATTGTTGATATTACAGAATATATCCATACTACCGGAAGGAAACGCCTGGGCGGAAAAACGATCCCGGTTGCGTATGAGACAGGAGACGGACCGGTTTTTGTGCGGGCCGGAAAGAAATGGGGCATCGCTGTTGCAAAGAATGATAAACTGCGCATCAAAGCCATCTTTCAGGTCGCTCCTGAATATCCTGATGAACCCACTTGGGATGATGCCATCAAATGCAACCACGATCATCTCAAAAATCTAGAACGTGATGGAGTCAAATTCATTAAATCATGGATGAAACGGGGTCAACCAGTAACCGTTTCATTCTCCGGCGGCAAGGACTCAACCGTCGTTCTTGAACTGGCCCGGCGTGCCGGTGTCACTGACGTTTTCCACGTTGACACCGGCATGGAATTTCCTGAGACGGAGGAATTTGTGGCATCCCTTGGAATTGAGCAGATATTACATGGCAATTCATTTTGGGATGAACTCAAAGAATACGGCCTCCCACAGAAGGATAACCGATGGTGTTGCGAACGACTCAAACTGGAACCGGCGAAACGATGGAGGAAAGGAGAACCCGGCATTACCGTTCAGGGCAACCGCTGGTATGAATCCTTTTCCCGATCGAACCTCCCGGCCGCGATTCCGAACCCCTACGACCCAGCCCAGACCAATATCTCACCCATCCGACATTGGCGTGCACTTGAGGTGTACCTCTATATCTGGTGGCGAAATCTCCCCTGCAACCCGCTCTACGAAGAAGGGTACGAGCGGATCGGATGCTGGATGTGCCCCGCAATGCTGGAAAGTGAAGCCCAGCGAACAAGAGAACGCTACCCTGACCGTGCCGGCAGATGGGATGATTATCTCAGAAGATGGAGTAAGAGCAACAAAAAATCACGGGAATATATCCGGCTCGGACTCTGGCGATGGAACGACATTCCTCCTAAAATGCGTGAGCTTGCCAAGGAGCGGGGGATCTCGGTCGATCCGCCGAAAAAGAAGATCTCCGCAAATCTGCGGCGGGTCTCCAAAAAATAATAATCAACTTTTTCTTTTTGCGTTCGTTTCATCAGACATCAATAATCTGCGAAATGGTTACGCTAAATCAATAAGGTACTTACTTATAGAACTACATTTCGTAACCGACAATTGTTTTATATAGAACTACAATCCATTACATATGGTATTACGAATCAGACGTGCCCTGATTTGGAGAGAAACCATGAGAACCAGACATTCAGAGAACACCGATGACGACTCACAACCGCCGGTCACTGATGAAACGGTTGCACCAGCACCGGAAGAAGTCACACCGACACGTGAGGAACTTCTCAAAGCAGAACTTGCCGAAGAGAAGGATAAGTACCTGCGACTTTCCGCAGACTTTGACAACTTCCGCAAACGGAGTGCCCGTGACGCTGAAAGCCGGGCGACACGCGCCAAAGAAGCTCTGGCCTGCGAAATCCTTGAAGTAGTGGACAATCTCGAACGTGCGCTTGCCGTTGAGGACGAAGGTTCACTGCAGGAAGGTCTGCAACAGATTCACAAACTCACCTCACGAATTCTGGAAAACCATGGTATCACCCCAATAGAGGCACTGAACTCCCCATTTGACCCCCGACATCACGAGGCATTGGCACATGTCCCGTCTGAAGCCGAAGAAGGAATCGTCATTGACGAAATTACCAAAGGCTACCGGATGGGTGAGAATGTCATCAGATGTTCACGGGTTGCCGTTTCCTGTGGGAATGGTAAAACGGAACAGACTTCAGAATCATCTGAAGAAGAAAAAAAGGAATCAGAAAAATCCAACCAATAAGCTAAAGGAGCAAATTCTATGTCAAAAATACTTGGTATCGATCTCGGTACAACCAATTCATGTATAGCAGTTCTTGAAGGCGGCAAATCAGTTGTTATCCCCAACGCCGAAGGCGGGCGGACCACCCCGTCAGTTGTCGCATTTGCAAAAGACGGCGAACGCCTTATCGGTAGTGTCGCAAAACGTCAGGCGATCACCAACCCGGATCGCACCATTCGTTCTATCAAACGTGACATGGGCACCGACCGCAAGGTCTCCATCGACGGAAAAGACTACACACCTCAGGAAATCTCAGCCATGATCCTGCAGAAACTCAAAGTAGACGCAGAAGAGTATCTTGGTGAGAAAATTACCAAAGCAGTCATTACTGTGCCTGCCTACTTCAACGATGCCCAGCGTCAGGCGACGAAGGATGCAGGAAAGATCGCCGGTCTTGAAGTCATGCGTATTATCAACGAGCCAACCGCATCGGCTCTTGCCTACGGTATCGATAAGGAAGAGGAATCAACTATTCTCGTCTACGACCTCGGTGGCGGCACTTTCGATGTCTCCATTCTGACCCTCGGAGACGGTGTCTTTGAGGTTCGGGCAACGGCTGGAGACAATCACCTTGGTGGTGACGATTTCGACCAGTTGGTTATCGATTATGTCGTTGCAGAGTTCAAAAAGAAGGAAGGCATCGACCTAGGGAAGGACAAGGTTGCCCTCCAGCGCATTCGTGACGCAGCAGAGAACGCCAAGCATGAACTTTCTGCGACCCAGAAGACCAACATCAACCTTCCCTACATCACCACTGACGCAGCAGGCCCAAAGTTCCTGGACATCGACCTGACCCGTGCAAAGTTCGAACAACTCATCGGCGACCTCGTGGGAAAGACCATGGGACCAGTCCGCCAGGCAATTGATGATGCAGGCCTTTCTGCACAGGAAATCACCCATGTTCTCTTAGTTGGCGGTTCGACCCGTGTTCCACTGGTACAGGAACGCATGAAGAAAATTCTGCAGAAGGATCCTGACAAGAGCATCAACCCTGACGAATGTGTGGCAATGGGTGCTGCAATTCAGGGTGGCGTATTAACCGGTGAAGCAAAGGACGTCGTTCTTCTCGATGTGACACCACTGACCCTCTCCATCGAGACACTGGGCGGCATTGCAACAAAACTCATCGAGCGCAACACCACCATCCCAACCCGCAAAAGTCAGATCTTCTCGACTGCTGCTGATAACCAGAACTCCGTTACCATTCATGTGGTTCAGGGAGAGCGTGCGATGGCAGGCGATAACTTTACCCTCGGTAAGTTCGATCTCACAGGGATCCCACCAGCGCCACGGGGCATTCCACAGATTGAAGTGACCTTCGATATCGATGCAAATGGCATCATCAATGTCTCGGCAAAAGATCTCGGCACCGGCAACGAGCAGGCTATCACTATCCAAAATAACAAGAACCTCAGCGATGAGGATATCGAAGAGATGGTGAAGAACGCCACGAAGTTTGAAGAAGAAGACAAGAAAAAGCGCGAGGACATCGAAGTTCGCAACACTGCTGACACCGCAATCTTTGCAGCAGAAAAACTTCTTGAAGAACGTGGGGAAAAGATCGAGGTGGATACCAAGGCAAAGATTGAGACAGCCGTCGAAGATCTGAAGAAAGCCCTGGAAGGCAAGGATGTCGAGGACATCAAGCAAAAAATGACAGCCCTCGAAGAACCCATCCACGCTGAGACCATCAAGATGTATCAGGAAGCCCAGGCAGAAGCAGCGGCAGCACAGACAGCAGAGGGTGGCGAAGAACCTCAGAACGAAGAAGATGTTGTCGACGCCGAATACGAAGTAAAAGACGACGAGAAGAAGAACGAGTGAGCCAATGGGTGCGAACTACTACGATACCCTGAATGTACCACGGAATGCATCTCAGGACGAGATTAAGAGAGCTTACCGCACCCTCACGAAGAAATACCACCCTGATATCTGCAAAGAAGAAGGCGCTGAAGAGAAATTCAAGACAATCAACGAAGCCTACAGTGTTCTCTCTGACGAGAAAAAACGGAACCAGTATGATCAGTATGGCCATGAGAACTACACCAACGCTTCGAAGGGATCCTATGCCGGTGGCGGCGGTCATTCGGGTGGCTTTAATGCCGACTTCGGTGGTTTTGGAGATATCTTCGACTCGTTCTTTGGCGGAGGGTCACGGGGGCCCCGGGGTCCACGTCCGGGCAATGATCTCCTGATGCGGATCTCAATCTCCCTGAAAGATGTAGCGCTTGGCACCAAGCGTGACGTTGACGTCATGTCTCATGAGCCCTGCCCGGACTGCGACGGGACCGGCAGTGCCAACAAAAAGACAGCGACCTGTCCCCGCTGTAAAGGTACCGGACAGGAACAGCGGATTGCCCAGACACCATTTGGGCAGTTCGCCTCCACAGCTGTCTGTTCACAGTGCCATGGTACCGGAAAGATACCTGAAGTACGCTGCAAAACCTGCGGCGGGACAGGAACCCAGCGAAAGAGACGAACCCTTACCGTTGATATCCCGGCGGGCATCGAGACCGGCCAGCGCATCCGGATGAATGGATATGGAGAGGCAGGCGATCCCGGTGGACAAAACGGCGATCTCTACGTTGAAGTTCGGGTTGAACCCTCAAAGGACTTCACCAGAATTCACGATAATCTTGAATGTTCCGTTTCCATCTCACCTGCTGAAGCAGTTCTGGGAACCCTGAAAGATATTTTGACTATCGATGGTCGCACTGTTGAACTAAAGGTCCCGGCAGGCGTGCAGCACGGCATGGCGCTGAAAATACCCGGTGAAGGTATCAAACGTCGTGGAAGACCCGGCGATCTCTTAGTTCGGGTAAAAATTAACGTCCCGAAGCATGTCAGTGGCAAAGTAAAAGATCTCTATCAGGAGATTCTGGATCTGGAAGCAGGGAAAAAGCCAGCGAAAAAAAAGGAATCTTCAAAGAAGAAAAAGAATGACACAGAGAACGGTAAGGAAAAAAACGGCATCCTTAACGATCTTTTCGGATAAGATTCATTCATATTCTTCCAGCTTTCCTGACAATTCATTGCTTTTTTTCTGAGCTTCATTCTGATACTATTCTCTTTGGTTTTTTCCACTCAGATTTTCTGATTTTAAGTCTCTCATAATCAGCCGTTTTATACTCAGACAGATCAAACGGAATCTAAGATGCTCCGACGGTTTTGGGTTGGTTTGGCCCTCATTCTGATTATTCTGTGTTGTATCCCGGGAACGGCACTTGCGAATGTATCAGACAAAATACAAACTGAATCAGTAAACAATACGCAAATCAACACATCATTCTCTCTTCCTAACATCTACCAACCCATCCTCGAAAGCGCCAACTACTCAGTTACGTATTTTTATTCCGCCAAATGCAGTGCCTGCCACATCGTAGAACCTGAGATTGAAGCCAGCGCCTCGGCATATCCGGAAATTGCGGTTCGATCATTTGACATATATAACTCCGTAAATAATCGGTCACTTCTCTTTGCATTTGCTGATCGGTATGGAATTGAAGAGATTACCTACCCCATCGTCTTTGCCGGGGATACCATCATTCTCTCAGGACGCACTCCCATCACAGAAAACCTCAATGAAATTCTACAAGGCTATCGTGATGGCTTCTTTCCTGACAGGGAGACCGAGGTACACTGGATGGCATCACATCCGGAGATAACACCAGTCTCATACTCATCACCTGACACTGTCTCGAATACTTCCTTTTCGCCTCAACTTACATCCATCCCTGTTCTGCTCATCATAAGCGCCGGACTTCTGGACGGGATCAATTCCTGTGCCTTCTTGGTCCTGGTCTTCCTGTTGATTGGTCTGGTGCATGCCGGGTCACGACGACAGATGATCCTGACCGGCACTGTCTATACTGGAGCTGTTTTTCTTTTCTATCTACTTGCAGGATTGGGCATTCTGACAATTGTGCTCTCGACAACAGCCTCAGTTATCTTTCTTTTCATTGCAGCGGTTGTCGCCCTCACTGCCGGGGCCCTTCAGATTACCGAGGGTTTGACGAAGAAATCTCCGGTCAGGCTCAGTATATCACCATCACATAAAACAATCCTCCATCGGTGGATGCACCGCACCAGTCTCCCGGCGGCGTTTGTTCTGGGCCTTCTGGTCGCTCTGTTCGAACTACCGTGCACCGGAGGAATTTATCTTGCCATTCTCTCGACACTCGCCAGTAGCACTTCACTCATCGAAGGATTTCCCTACCTGATCCTCTACAACCTGATGTTTGTGCTCCCGCTCGCTCTCATCATCGCCGTTGTAGCTTATGGAATCCCGCCTGAACGTATTGATCAATGGCGAAAAGAGCACAAAGAACTCCTCCGGGTGGTTATTGGTGCGGCCCTTGTTTCCTTTGGCACCCTGATCATCTGGTTTCAGATTTTACCTCTGTTGTAACCCTAAACAGGCTCCAAACTACCGGCAACGATGCACAGCTACATCTGTGAGTCACACAAATAAGTACAGGCATGCGTCTGCTCTTTGAACTCTCCGGAGAACATCCTGACCTTCCGTTTTCTGAACTGGAATGCGTTGGCAGGGTGCTTGAACAGGCGACCCAGGTTGCTATAGCCGAGATTCCTGACCCAAAAACAACTGAGCGCCTCGCGCTCACCCATACCGTTATGGAATATCTCGGCTCGTGCCCGGCAGACCTGGAAGCCTTCGCCGGATTGCTGGAAGATCTGGCAATCCATACGGACCGTCCCTTTGCGGGACGGGCAAAGAAGATGCATGACAGCACCATTCCAGGGAAACAGCTTGACCTCGAGCGCCTTATTGGCACAAAAATCGAAGGCCCTGTCTCCCTCACAGCGCCGCAGGAAACCTATCGCGTGCTCTGTGCCGGAAATCGGTGTTTCTTCGGCAGGGTCATAACGACCATTGACCGGGGAAGTTTTGAGTACCGAAATCCCATGAGACGAGCGTTCTTCCATCCGGGAGTTATGCTACCAATACTGGCACGCACGCTCGTCAATCTCTCTCAGGCTCAGAAAAACGATACCGTTCTGGATCCCTTCTGTGGGACCGGCGGTGTGCTTCTTGAGGCAGAAACACTGGGGATGAGGACCTGCGGGTTTGATATGGACCAGGCAATGATAGTCGGAGCACGGGAGAATCTTCCCGATGCCGAACTGGGGATCGCTGACGCAACGGCGCTCCCACTCAGGGATGCATTCGCCGATGCGGTTGTTACAGACCTGCCATATGGGCAGTCTGTCTGTATCCGCGGCGACAACATGGAACGACTCTATCATCAGTCTCTCAAAGAGATCCGACGGGTTCTCAAACAGGACCACCGTGCCGTCGTGGTAACCCATAAAGATATCAGGGAAATTGCCGCTGAATACTTCGATATCAGCGATTTCTTTTCCCAACGGGTCCACAAAAGTCTGACACGGCGGATTATGGTACTTACCTGAACGCACAGGATAAAAGCGGGACAATCAACCACCAAGTCCGGGCACGCCATATATGGAGCCAATGCAGCGTGAGTATTCTATCATGGCTGGAAAAGGACTTCCCCAAGGGAAGACCGAACAAATCAGTCGCCCGTAAAGCAGTCAGACACCTAAAAAAGAAAGAAAAAAGTCAGCTATTCTCAGATGACCTCTCCCAGATGCGTGCCGCGGAGGGACGGTGGTTCGAATCACTGGTCTATGAGAATCTGCTTGAGATGGTAGATACCTCAGACAAGATCAGTTTTCTGGTCCGCAAAGGAGCCGATGCACCATTCCCTCCGATCCCGGTTCAAATTGGGCAAAACGGTCTTTTCTATTCAAACCGAGGAGATATCAACCTCAGGGGGAATGGCCAGGATATTGCTGAAGTGGATCTCCTCTTTGGTGACAAAGATGGACGAATTTGTTTTGCTGAGATTGTAACATCCGGTTCAGATCTCAAGGAGATGGAAGCAGAGGTACATTTCAAGAAAAGCCTTCTTGGATATCTTTTCGGTCAGGCCTCAGTTCCATTTGTTCTATTCGCATCTGTCGACATTTCCCGCTCTTCGATTATGCGACGACTGGTTCGCGAGACAGAGAGTGCAGTGATTATTACACAATCGTGTGAGATTCTGAAACGATCCCTTGCCCGCGCCCAGGTCCGGGGAGTACCACGAAAACCAGTCTATAATCCAAAACTGGTCGACCTCGAGAATCTCCAACCCCGTCGTCCATTTGACTTCCTAAAAATTCACAATGAGCGCCGTGATAAAATCATTACTGCTATGTTTGAAGGAAAGACCGGCGCAGAACTCGACACAGCGCAGAATCTGCCACCCATTACCCGTAAGATCCTCTTTGGCGCCCTGCATCCATCCGGCACCCGGACTCTGATGAAAGACAGGAAATTTATCCATAAAGATGTGACGTACACCGCCGACAATCTCCACAAATACTTTTCAAAAGTAATTCTCGCCATCGACATTCCCGAATATGAACCGGTCATTTACATGAAATCAAAGACCAAACGGGAGTATCTGAAGGTAGTCAAAAAGGCAAATGGAAATCTCAAGGTGGAAAGCAAGCGGACACCACAGATGACCGGATTTTATCTCTGGCTTGAAAATCTTCAGCCAACGCTCGGATCCCGGATCACCCGGAAGTATGCTGAGATCTTTCTCTAAATCAATTTTCTCCCTATTTTAACTCATATTGAATACTTTTCGAATTGCAGCACACAACACGAGTCAGTATAGTATCCAAAATCAGGAAAGAATAATCCATAAAAATTATCGTTTCCTCTTTTTCAAATATTCCAATCACACTAAAATCTTCCAACCTCGTGCTCACTCCCTTAAAACACCGATTTCTCTTATTTCATAAATTTAGTTTTCCGTCATTTCGGTGTTCTTTTCGCCATCTGAAGGAAACGGGTTAAGTAGAAAAAGCACATAAGCTCAATACATGGAAAATAAAGGGATAGTCATTCTTCTCATTCTGATACTGGGATGTCTTGGGTATATGACCTATGCCCAGCAGACAGCACCGGCAGCCACCCAGCAGGTCACCTATCTTTCAACAGGCACCACTCAGCAGGCTGCTCTACCGGCGGCCAGCACCATCCCTCAGGAGACAACATCATCAGCTGTGGTCACGGAACAATATGTCACAACCGACGCCAATGCAGCAGTCTCAGCAAACACATGGGTAGAGAACGCCGACTGGGACAGCACAGACGGAAAAAACGGTTTACTCATTCATTTCATATTCACTGATGCATCAGGAAATACCGTCCTCTTCTCCAACCAGAATGTCGTCGCCACGGTCAAAATTTTTACTCCACTCATCAACGCATACAACGCCCCCATTACCTCAACACGTATACTCTATCAGGGAACAGCCACCATCACATCTGCAAAAGAGGGGTTGAATTATCCATTGCGTGGCATCCGTGTTGCCTGGAGTGATATTGATATCAAATCCAGCGACAAAGGAATTGGATCGATTTATGTGAAATTCCAGTTACCTGCCGGAAAAATACTTGAGTCAACAGAAAAATTCCCCTACCCCAAATAACACCGTTTTCAGCTGACACCATGATATTTCATGACATCATCAAAGCGACAACAAACGGTGAGGGAGATATTCTTGACGTTTCAGAACAGGTACGGGCACTTGTCAGGGAAAGTAGTGTTACAACCGGCGTTGTCACCTGCTTTGTGCAGGGTTCAACTGCTGCTCTGACAACTATCGAATCTGAGCCGGGAGTATTGGAAGATTTCAACCGTGCTCTTGCCATACTAGCACCGGAACATACCACCTATGCCCACGACTTGGCATGGGGAGACGGCAACGGTAGATCTCATGTGAAAGCGGCACTGGTTGGGCCGTCTCTATCCATCCCCATTCGCAACGGACAGATTGTCACCGGCACGTGGCAGCAGATAGTGCTCGTAGAATGTGACATTCGTTCCCGACGTGATCGCAGCATATTCTGCACGGTTATCGGCGAGTGAAAAGAGTATAAAAAAATTAATCCAGAGGTACTGTCTCAAGCTGTGAGACAAGTTCCCAGATTCTGGTCCGGGCATGGACCGGCATGTTCGGATCGTTTGAGACCTCATCAATAATTGAGATCCCGGTTGCCGCACGCATGCCAAGTGGCTGAGATGTGTCCTGTAACACCTTCCGGGTCTCATCTGCTACACGCCGAATATTGCGTGGAATCGTTGAATCCTCATGGATCATCTGAAGCATCTGAATGCATTTTTGTATTGTCGCATTTGGTTCTGGCATAAAATATTCACCCCTAGTATCTATTAATTAGCTTTCCTGAATATATAAGATATTGAGTAATGAACAATGAAAGAGAAAGCAGATGAGGATATTATGGCAGATTACCTCCTGAAAGGAGGGAAGATGCTCTCAGATTCATGCACTATTTGTGGAGCACCGCTTTTTGATTATAACGGTGAAGTATTCTGTGTCGTCTGCCGTGAGAAGGGTGTCAACCAGGAAGCGCAACAACGACCAGAACAGGAAAAGAACACCGATACGATCATTCAAGAGGAACACCCCAACAGAGAGCGTTTGACACCGGTTCCCGGCAGTCTTCTTGCTGAATGTGACATGGCACTTTCAACCCTGTTTGAACGAATCGGTGATGAGCGCCTGCGACCGGACGAACTCCTGGTACTGAGCGAGGCCGTTCTCAATTGTGTAACGGCCCGTGACATCCTAAAATAAGGGATTCATTCAAGCGACTTAATCATTTTTTGTAACCCTTTTTTGCCATATCAATAACAGCACCGGCAATAACCGGCCCAATGCCCGGAATTTCCAGCAGCGTCTCCTCGTCAGCGCAAATGACGCCTTCAACTGATCCACATGCCTCTAACAGGAGACGGGCATGCTTTGGGCCAACACTGGGGAACGCAGAGATAATGTATTCCTGTTGCTCAGTTACTGATCGATAGGTCTTGTGCCGGTGAGGTGAAAAAGTTCCACGTTCACTCCCTTCCCGATTCGCCATCACCCACAACATACCGGCGGTCTCTTCGGCATCACCGGTGAAAAATATTGAGATTCCCATATCGAGGGCAATAGAAGAAAGCGCCCCGCGAATCGCGTTCGGATGCATATTCCGTTGGCCATACAGGTTTTCTCCTTCGATGATGAGCACCGGCCGGACTGCTGCATCGGCAAGAGCCTGTAACTGCCCGAAAATGTCCCGATCCACAAAGGTATCCATAAAATCACGAGTGGTCTTGCGCTCGACAAGAATCCTTGTCCCAATCTGATAGTCACCGGTTTCAAGACGGCTGACTTCAAGGTCAGCACCAAGCGTGTGTAGAATTTCAACAACCTTTGAGGACGTCTCCCGGTCATCTGCCACAATATAGGGGCCGGTTGGGATAAATGCCGCAATCGATGCCTGAGCACCCTCTGATGAAGAGTCAGACGCATTGAAGTGTGTCTGCCCGTTTGTGTCAGCAGTCCGGGATGTATCCGTACCGGCAGAAAGTGAGGGCAACATCTGTAAACTTTTTTTCATCGATTTTTCACGCTGGTGACTCACATAGCGAAGCGTCTCATCTGAGGTTCCTTTGGTTATCAATACAATAATCGTCCCACTACCATGTCTACCGGTACGGCCTTTCCGCTGAATACTCCGAATTTCTGAAGAGACTGCTTCATAAAAGATGACCATATCAGTTGAGGGCACATCCAGTCCTTCCTCGCCAACTGAAGTGGCTATCAACACTTTGAACGTTCCCTCACGAAACGCCTGTAGTGTCTCAAGTTGTTGTTTTTGAGATAGTCCTTTCTCAGCGTCCTTTGAGGCTTGTCCGACAAATCGTCGCGCTTCAATATCATAGCACTTCAGATGATCGACCAGAAGCTGGACAGTATCCCGATAGGTTGCAAAGACAATAATCCGGCTTTCCGGATATTCCGTAAGCTGATTTTTCACAATCTTCGCACAAAGTTCAGGTTTCGGGTGTAACTCTCCCTGCCATTCATCACAGTGCTCTAACAACATCTGAAAGAGCGGATCAGCAGCGAGGCGCTGGCTTGCCTTGGTACCGGCAGAAGATACTCCTTCAGCTGAGAGTCTAAACAGATAGCCCTTAAACACCTCGCTGCCCTGTGACTCCGCCAGCGTAATGGCATGACGGATTTTCATGAGTTCAGCGTGAATGGACGCCGCCGTGTATCCTGAAGGGTCACGCTTTTTTATCCGCATCTGAATCTGGACATTGAGGCCATTGAGTGCCTTCATCGAAAGGCGGTTGGATTTCGGCACGGAAAAATTCAGGAGAGAAAGTTGTTCCAACCGATGGTTGATTATTTGGTTGAGCAGATCAACAGCTTCCTGAAGTTCGTCAGGAAGAATAACATCCACATATTTCAAGTCCCTTTCATGAATATAGGGCCGAACATCAGCATCCTCATCTGTCCTGCTCTCGACATGAGCAATGCCCAGATTTTCACAGACCTCAAGCAGTTTTTCCTGATTGCTACCCGGACTGGCAGTCATCGCAAGTAGCAACGGGTGGTGCGCCGTGCGGTTATAGAGCCCGGAAAGAAAAACATAGCTGTAATTTCCAACTGCCCGGTGGCATTCATCAACGATGAAAAGGCTCACATCTCTGAGATCATAACGCCCGGTAAGACAGTCGTTTTTGACAACCTGTGGTGTCGCAAAGATGAGGCGGGCAGCAGTGAAAAGTTCAGAACGCTCGGCTGTTTTTGTCTCGCCGGTAAACATGACAATGCCGCTGCCATCCTTTTCATTTTCTGGTTCGATAAAAAATTCTGAGAAAAAGCGATAGTGCTGTTCAACAAGTGGCTTTGTGGGAGCCAGCATCACCATCTTCCCACCCATGTTGCGTATACGCGATGCTGCCACCAGTAACGCGACAGCCGTCTTTCCCAGCCCGGTGGGGAGAACAACCATCGTATTCCCTTCAAGGGCACGCATAGCAACCGAAAGCTGATAGGCACGTTCTTCAAGAACGCCCGGTTTTATCAGCGGATGGGTTATATGTTTCATTTTTTTAAGAAGAAGATATGCCCAGATCATCCAATGAACAGGCACCAGACACCAGACGGTGAACTATCACAGCAAGATCTTCTTTGTCGATCCGAATCTGCTGCATTGAGTCACGGTCGCGGAGTGTCACGGTCCCATCCTCAGAGGTTTCGTAATCTACAGTAATCATATAGGGAGTGCCAATCTCATCCTGCCGCCGATACCTTCGTCCAATGGCACCATTGTCATCATACTGAGTGAGAATCCCTGCCTGCTGAAGAGACTGGGTAATCTCCTGTGCGATGGTGTCGAGCCCGTCTTTGTTGACCAGCGGGAAGACCGCCGCCTGGACCGGAGCAACCCGTGGTGGAAAGCGCATCACCCGGCGCACTTCACCATCAACATCTTCTTCATCATACCGGTGTTCAAGAACACAGTAGATAATGCGGTCGATGCCATAACTTGGCTCAATCACATGGGGCATGACTTCCTCACCGCGAACCTCTACTGTTTCCTCACGAACCTCATAGAAGTCAGCTGGAATTAGTATCGTCTCTCCATCAACAACCACCTCAGTTCCGTCTTCACCCGGGACTGCTGTGGCAAGAGCGTCAGCAATTGGTTTTGCTTTCCCGCGATACATCGGACCTATCTTTCCCATATGTGGTATAATCCGGGTCCGCTCGATAACCTGTACCTCGTCATACGGCACAAAAACCGTAAAAGCGTCCCCGCTTTCAGCAGAATGCGAGCGCAGGTCATAATCTGTCCGGTCAGCAATTCCCACTGTTTCTATCCATCCAAACCTTTCAGAAAAGACTTCAGCGTCCCAGCAGTCTGTTGCATAATGGGCACACTCAGTTGGCAGGTGCTGCCTGAACCGGACTTTTTCGGGATTAACTCCTGCTGAAACCAGAAAATCATGAGTGAGCGCGATATAGTAAGCCACATATTCATTTGCCACAATACCGGCATCAACCGCCTCACGCATCGTCATACCTTCCGCTTCAGCACCTGACTCCTGCTCTGCAATCCCCCGAAGCGGGACCATATAGCCACTGTAACGAGCAAAATTGGGGTGATTTTTCTCTTCCGGGTGGATGAAAATTTCCGCCTCAGCCTGAGTAAACTCACGCAGGCGGATCATCCCCTGACGGGGAGAAATCTCATTGCGGTAACTTTTGCCAATCTGTGTTGCACCAAACGGGAGTTTATCCCGGTAAAACCGAAGAAGGCGCCCAAAATCGGTAAAAATACCCTGTGCGGTCTCCGGGCGCAGATAACCGGTACGCTTTGAACCCGGCCCGATAGTCGTCTGAAACATCAGATTGAAATCAAAAACAGCAATTTCACCCAGTGGTTCTTCACAGGAAGGACACACACAGTCTTTCAGGCATGCTTCAAGTTCAGCAGCCAAAAGTGCGTCCGCATTCTCAAGTCCGGTCTGTTCAGCGACATGATCGGCGCGGAAAAACTCCTGACAATGTGGACACTGACACATCAGATCAGCAAAGCCACTTAGATGACCAGACGCCCGGTAAATTGCCTCAGGCCCAAGAGTAGGACACTCAATCTCATAGAATCCTTCCCTGACTACATAAAAATTGCGCCAAAGATCTTCGATTTTTCGTTTGAGCATCGCGCCTAGCGGCCCATAATCGATAAAACCGGCTACGGACCCATATATCTCTGCTGAAGGCCAGACAAAACCCCGCCTTTTGGCAAGTTCCATTACATTATCGTATATATCTGCCATTCGGAAACTCCGTGCGTAGTAAACATTTGTTTCTTCTTAATATATTCTCACGGATAGAGTACCTGTCCAGACCCATCCTCTGAATAACTCTGACACATTTGGATACTTTTAAGTGGCATTATGGTGATAATAATCGGAATTCACCTGCAGTTTTTCTGTGAGGTATCAATATGGCAGAACGTAAAAAAAAGGTAAAACATGAATTCAAAAAGAAGGCAGACCTTCTTGCACTTTTTAAGAGTGTATCCGGCAAGACTGAGATAGTCGAACCGATGAAAAAAATTCACGGAACACTGCGTGATAAGGATGCAATTGAGCGGGAAGTTGCACTTATTATGCGCGAAATACTTGATCTTGGATTCTTCAGAACGAAACTGACGCCACGGCAACTTGCCGGCCTTGTCTGCTCATATTATGAGGGGCGCAATGATACTGAAATTGCCCGCGAACTGGGTGACGAAAAACTTTCTAAGACTGTCGCCCGGGCGCGTGTCAGGCTGAAGCTCTTCAGAGATCTTGATTTTAACATGCCATTTGATCGCCAGAAGATGGTAGAGCTTGTCGAAGAGGGTCTTACCATGAAAGAGGTTAGTGAAGAACTGAAAGTAAGTCCTTCCACGCTGCGCGAGTACCGGCACGTAATCGAGCAGGAACAGGATCAGACCTTAGAGCCCTTCATTAATCGGATCCGTGATGTCATGGAAGACCGTGATCTTACTGAAAAAATGACTGTCGGTCTTTCACAGGACGGCCTTGCTGACACCATGGATGCAACCGAAGCAGAACTTGCCGATTTAACCTGAACGATTAACCTCATATTTTTTTCGCTGTCCTTTTCTGATATGCCATTATCCCGATACCGCGGTATGTCAGAGCATTCATTAGTCTGCAGGGCAGATCCTATTTTCATGAAAATTACGTGGCTTGGTCATGCCTGCTTTCTCTTAGAGGGAAGCAAACAGGTTCTAATCGATCCGTTTGTCCCTGAAGGAACCATAGACTGCTCACCAGACATGGTTGCGGTTACTCATGGGCATGCCGATCATCTTGGCATTGCTGAAGAGCTTGGCTGTCACACAATCTGTATGAACGAACTCGCCAAAGTATTAGGCTCACGCGGTCTGGACTGTGACCCAATGAATATCGGCGGGACCATCTCCTACGAAGGAGTTACCTTTACGATGACACAGGCACTACACTCCGCCTGGTTTGAAGCCGAAGGGCCTGGCTTTTACGGCGGGACAGCCGCGGGGTTTGTGATAACCATGGATGGAGTCTCGGTCTATCACGCTGGCGATACCGGACTCTTCTCTGACATGAAACTCATCCGTGATCTCTACCGCCCTGATGTGGCACTGTTGCCCATCGGTGGACGCTTTACGATGGGGCCGGATGAAGCCATGATCGCCGCCACGTTTGTCGGTGCGCCAATAGTAATCCCCATGCACTACAATACTTTCCCGGCAATAACTCAGGATGCAGACGCCTTTAAAGAAACCATCGAAAAAACAACCAATCTCACCGTTCAGGTACTGAAACCAGGTGAATCAACAACCGTCTAAAAAAGAATTTGGAAAAATGGTGGGTTTTACTACCTTCAAACAATAGTTCGAAACGCTCTACCACGGTTCAAGCCCGTTTTCACGGCGATAGGTATTGATGGCCTGATGAATAGACTCTTCAGCCATCACTGAACAGTGAATTTTTGGCTCGGGAAGTCCACCAAGTTCACTGGCAACCTCTCCATCGGTGAGGCGCCAGGCCTCTTCCAGCGTTTTCCCTTTTATCATCTCAGTCGCCATTGACGATGAGGCAATCGCCGCAGCACACCCCAGCGTCTGGAATGAGACATCTACGATGATATCGTCTTTGATCTTCAGGTACATCGTCGTTGTATCGCCACACTCAGGGCTCCCAACTTCTACAAAAACTGTCGCATCGTCCATCTTACCCATATTTCTTGGATTTTCAAAATGATCCATTACCTTTTCATTATACATTTTCTCACTTCCTTTATGCTTCTTCATTGATATAAGGGTGATATTT
>CAZBGM010000022.1:0-8701 GCA_964491505.1 uncultured Methanomicrobiaceae archaeon
CAATGGCTGAGGAACTGATCAGCACACTTCGGTCCTGATGGTCTGAAATTAATTCCTTATATTTTTCATTCTTTTATTCTGATGCTCATTTTAAAAAACTAATTTCAGTCCTATTCTTCTTCCATAAGTTTGATCTGTCGATCTCATAAAATGTCCATGAGTACTACTATCATAGGTGTAGGGAATTCCATGCTGGAGGATTAACATCAAAGTTGAAAATAAAGCGAAATTATTTCATATGTCATACTAATATTCAAATACAATGAAAAAGGCTGCAATAATTTTCTTCTTCTTGGCGTTGCTTATCATGATAATTCCGGTAAGTGCTGAGATGGGATATGTTATTCATGCCAATGTTGTGGGTGCTGAAGTCTATTTTGGGGGATGGAACGCCGGCACGATCGATGAAAACCACCAACTCTACATTCTCTGGGAGGAAGATTCTACACTTGCTACCTATTCCCTGTGCATTCTTGCTGATGGATATATTGAGGTGATGGACACGCTTGACCGGCCAATAATCGATCAAATAGATCACCACTATTATACCTTATACCCTTATGACAATTCACCGATGATTTTTGGGACTCTCCATTTAGTGATAAAACCGAATGGGGGTGATCTGTATTTGCGAAAAGCGGGTAGCAGTGATGAATGGGAATATTATGAACCTGATTACGGTGGTGATAACTTTTTCCGCTATATTCCGGGAGGAACGTATGATCTGCTCATCAGGAAACTGGGATTTATACCCGTCCGTGATACGGTGAAAATTCCGAAGGGCAACAGAATTGATCTGTTCTATATGATGGAAGAGGGAGAGGAAGATGCAGAAGCAGCGGCTCTGGGTCCCTACCAATTTTCTGTTGCTCCGATTCCAACTCCTGTGCCTGCAGGAACGTTGATTTCCAGTCCTGGCATCAATTCTCTCTGGGAAGTGCCGCTCGAAGATTCATTTTATTGCACGGCGATCTCTCCTGATGCATCTGTTATCATCGCGGGAATCGGGAACTCGCGTACTGCCCGTTTCAGGCCTGATAAGATCGGGAAAGTCTATTGTTTTAATAGTTCTGGATATAACGTCTGGACTCAGACAACCGATGGATCAGTGTTGGACTGTGCTCTTTCAGACAGCGGAGATGTCGTTGTTGTTGGCACCGATGACGGAATGTTATACTGTTTTGATGGTCAGGGATATCTTCTCTGGAAGGAAAAAGATCCGGGATCTTTTGTTGATGTTGGTCTCTCGTCTGATGGATCCTATCTGGTTGGGGGGTCTTCAAACGGATGTCTTTACTTTCTCGATAGTACCGGAACTATTCTTTGGAAGTATCAAATAAACGGCATTATCAACAGTGTTGCGATGTCAGCAGATGGTAATTTTATTGTTGCCGGGTCTGCCGATGGGGCCACCACGCTTTTCGATAGATCAGGGAATAAATTGTGGGACCAGAAGGCACCAGAAGCGATTACTTCTGTCAGTCTCTCTTCAGACGGAAGTCTGATTGTAGCAGGATCTGAAAAAGGGAATGTCTATTTGTTTGATGATGATGGATCAATTATTCGGGAATATTTGGCGCTGGGTTCAGTATCTAACGTTCAGGTATCTTCAGGCGGGAACGTTGTTGGCGTGGCATCCGATGGCAAAAAGCTATGCCTCTTTGGCAGGGATGGTTCTTTGTTCTGGGAAAAATCCACGCCAAGCACCGTAGAGAAAATTTGTTTTTCTGCTGATGGTGAGTGTATTGGAACATCCTGTATGAGATTTATGTACCTCTTTGACCGTGCTGGTGAAGAGATCTGGTCGTTTGAACAGTCTGGCAGAATTATTGACATGGATATGTCTGCCAACGGTTCCCGAATTTCTGCAGGTGGTAATTTGTTCTATTATCTGGATACCCCAGCTGATGAGGAATCAATCTCTTATGGTGAATCTGGATCTACACCATCAGGGGCATCATCCCAGTCTCCTGCTGAAAAGACAGAGCCATCCTTTGAATCGTATATTCTCTTTGGTGCTATCGCCGTTGTATTTTTCTTTTCTATCATTGCCGGTGCATTCTGTCTTCTTGGATGTCTGCGTAGTGATGATGATGAGGAATAAAAACAGCAGGGAGTTCAATCCCGAAAAATATTTTGAATTGAAATTGTTATTCTGATTTTTATTATTCTGCAAGCATCCGGTTCATGGCCTGTGCTGCGTGCTTTGCAGAGCCCATGGCCTGAATGACTGTAGCAGCACCTGACGCAATATCGCCGCCGGCAAAGACGTGGGGGATGGAGGTTCTGCCGTCTTCATCGACAACCACATTGCCTTTTTTCGCACGCTCAAGACCCGGTATAAGGGAGACCAGGAGAGGATTTGGTCCCTGGCCGATGGCTTCAATCACTACATCGGCTTTGAGAGTGAAGTGTGCCTCGTCACCGGTCATGGGTTGTGGCGACGGTCGTCCGCTGGCGTCAACGGCACACATCTCCATCTTTATGCATTTAATACCGTCAACCTTTTTCTCGCCAAGAATTTCGACCGGGTTGGCACAGCAAAGGAAGGTAATGCCCTCGATAATTGCGTTTTCGGTCTCAGGCGCCCGTGCTGGCAGGTCTTCCTGCCGCCGCCTGTACACGAGCGTTACATCAGCGCCCATCCGGCGGGCGACCCGTGCGGAGTCCATCGCCACGTTGCCGCCGCCGATGACTACAACATGCTGGCCCTTCTTCACCGGGGTATCATAACCGGGGAAGCGGTCAGCGTGCATCAGGTTGATCCGGGTTAAAAATTCGTTTGCTGAGTAGACGCCGCCCAGGTTCTCGCCGGGTATACCCATAAAATAGGGCAGACCGGCACCGGTCCCCAGAAAGACTGCATCATAGGCAAGCAGTTCATCAGCGGTGATACTCCGGCCGACAATATGGTTGCATTTGAGCGTTGCACCCAGTTCGAGCACCTGATCAATCTCACGCTGCACGATATCCTTGGGAAGTCTGAAGTTCGGGATACCGTAGGTCAACACTCCTCCGGGGGCGTGGAGTGACTCGAAGATGGTTACGTCATGGCCAGCTTTTGCACATTCTGCGGCAGCCGTGATCCCTGCCGGACCTGAACCAACGATTGCAACCCGTTTCCTGGTGGACGGTGCTACTGGTGGGAGTTCAGGGCCTGCCTCCGCTTCCCAGTCGGCGATGAACCGCTCGATCTGACCAATGGCAATGGGCTTATCTTTTATGCCAAGTATACACATCCCTTCGCACTGGTGTTCCTGAGGACAGACCCGCCCGCATATGGCAGGCAGCATATTGTCAGCCTTAAGAATCCGTGATGCTTTCCTGAAATGACCCTCGGCGACTTCTTTGATAAATCCCGGAATGTCGATGCCAACCGGACACCCCTCCACACACTTTGGTCTTGGGCAGTCCATACACCGGCGGGCTTCCAGTACGACGGTGGATTTGGGCAGACCCTGATCTACTTCATCAAAATCCTTCGTGCATTCTTCTGCCGGGCGGCGGTTGATGTGGTGCATCAGTGACCCTCACAATGGTACTGGTGTTCGTGTTCGTGGTGGTGTTCGAGAGAAACCTTTTCCTCATCTGTATAAATCCGCTGGCGATTCATGAGCTCGTCCCAGTCCACCAGATGAGCATCAAATTCCGGTCCGTCAACGCAGGCAAATCTAGTTTCTCCGCCGATGGTGACTCGGCAGGACCCACACATGCCGGTCCCGTCGACCATAATTGGGTTCAGACTCACAAAGGTAGGGATCTCCTTGCCGATGGTCGCAAGTGAAGTAATTTTCATCATAATCGCGGGACCGATAATCCAGACGGCGTCGATTTGTTCGCCATCAGCGATCTTCTGTTTGAGGATGTCTGCCGGGAATCCGTGGAAGCCTAAACTGCCATCATCGGTGCAGATGACACACTCGTCGGATGCTGCTTTAAGCTCGTCTGCCAGAAGGAGCAGGTCTTTGTTTCGGGCACCGATGATGGAGGTTACGTTGTTTTCTGCAGCTTTCAGGGCTTTTGCAAGGATAGGGAGACAGGCGATACCAACACCGCCACCGATGACGATACAGTTGCCCCATTCTTTTACATCACTGGGCTGGCCAAGAGGACCTGCTATGTCGAGGATGCTCTCTCCGGCCTGCATTGCGGCAAGCTGGGTTGTTGTCTTGCCTATGGCCATGAAAACGATTCTGACACTGCCGTTCTCTGCTGCTGAGATGGTCAGCGGAATCCGTTCGCCGTGGTTGTCGATTCTGATAACAACAAACTGGCCGGCCTGGGCATGGGTCGCCACATGTGGTGCGGATATCCAGAATTCAAAGATATTCTCTGCAATCTCCGCTCGCTTTTCAATCTGATACACTCGTATGTTCACTCCGGAATATGATACGCTAAGCTTATGGGTTAAAAATTGTCTTTTTGATAACTTAAGTCCTCGGCTTAGTGGCAAAGAGATGATTTCATTTTGGTTTGAATTTCTTGTGATATTGGTCTGAAAATTACTTCGTAATTTTCATCCAAAAATGCGAAGACTTCGTCATCATCACCTTTGGTCTGAAAATCCCTTCGCTCTTTTCCTCCAAAAGTGGGAATACTTTGTCTTCATCACCTTTGGTCTGAAAATCCCTTCGCTCTTTTCCTCCAAAAGTGGGAATACTTTGTCTTCATCACCTTTGGTCTGAAATAATCTGTAGGAATTATTAAAAATAATGATGTTACGGTTCGCTGACTTTCAACAGATGATCCAGGTCTTTTCTGAGGATAGGGAGATACTTCTCAACGACACCCCAGACAACTTCGTCAGAGACATGGGCGTATCCGTGGATAAGTCGATTCCGAAATGCAACAATACGGGAGATATTATGGATTGATGTACCCAGTGATGGATCCTTTTTCACTGCCTGACCCAAGGCTTCACCGATAATCTCAAATTGTCGTTCTACTGCCGATTTCATCATCGGATTGTTCTTATAATCCTCAAAGGTCTTTCCTGCTGTAAATTCAAGAATCAAATTTGAGGCTTCCATGCTGTCATAAAGATACATATGTGAATCATGCTGCGGCATAGATTTGCACCTGTGTTTCTTTTAGTGACTGAAGGAAATAGGGATTCGTCAGGGGTTTTGATTCTATCAGGTCCACAGATCTGTTAAAGAGTGCCTCAAGATCCTCCTGGAGACCAAACCATGCATCTGCATGCTCTGCCGGATTCATTGGCTGAAAAGAGACTAAAAAATCGAGATCACTCGTTTCCGAATTAAAATCCGGTCCGGTTGCTGATCCAAAGAGGGAGAGTTCCTTTACATGGTGCTGCTGACATAACACCTGTAATTTTTCTAAGTTCTCCTCAATACTCCGGTGCATTACTACTCAGTCCTCTAACAGATAGTATCTCTATCATCCTACATCAAACATGTCCTGAGCAGTAATTTTTACAGCGCCTATCCCCGGTGAACTTTCCGGGTTTTCACCGCCACACCGCGTGACGACCGCTCCATCTCTTCAGCACCCATCGCAGCTTTTCCAGTTGCCTGTGCCTGGGGGCCGGTTACAAAGACCTCGTCCCCCTCCCGGATGGAAGGGTCACAGGAGAACATGCCCGGCACGAGCACATCGCCTTTGAGTTCAAAGTCATCGATAGTGACCCGATAGACGTCCGGCAGGAATTTCCAGCCGGCAAATGTGGGCTTGTAATATCCGGTGGTGTTGTCGATGGAGAAGAGCTGGAGTTTGCCTTTCACCACGGACTGGCGGTGCATCTTTCCTTTGATACGCCATCCCTTGGTATCCACATCAATGCCAAACTGATAGGAGAGCGTTCCTCGAATGATATCCGGCGTCTGAACCCGCGAACCGGCAAGAGCTTCGTCCAGCGTGTCCAGAGCTTTCTTTGAGGTCGGATGAAGATCACCGGTTGTCACTTCCAGAGGGATACTTGCCTGTTCTGCCGCTTCCCGTGCGATAATCAGACTATCGCCATCAAGATGGGCAACGACCCGTGAAAACCCGTGTTTTTTTAGATAGGCGGCAAGGACTTCTGTCACAAACGCCCGCTCTTCTTTGTCCCAGTATCCGGTTACCGGGATATCGTAGTGGGCGGCCGGGTAGATGCGTTCGCACTCACGAGGCACGATGCCCAGCGGTGAGGTGATAATAATCTCGTGGGCACGGTTTCTGATAGCACGGGCAAAGGCGTGGTGACTCTGAGAGAGTGAATAGGGTTTTCTGGCTGAGCAGGGGATGAGAACAGCGACATCGGTACGTGATGGGATAAACCGCTCAAGGATACGCTCAGCGAACCTTTTTACCTCCGGTCGGTTGATCGATTCGGCACTATTGGCCTGAAGTGTTGCGTTTCGCACCACCGGTGTATATGCTTCATCTGCCGGATAGGCACGGTCAAGGCGTCGCAGAATGCCAACCTGAGAAGCATCTGCCCGGCACCGGCGTTCCAGCAGTTCACGGAGCTGGCCGCGTTTGATATACTGCCGGACCACAGCACATTCCTGATCCAGCGCGAGGCGGTTGTGGAGCTGTAAACTGCCGGTTTTGCAGCCTTCACAGAAACAGGTGCCGGCGCCAAACCACTCGGCGGCCGGGAAAACGCCGTCAACCGTGCAGAATTTATCCTGAACAGTGGCAAGGTCCACGGCGGTATAGTCGAACAGGTCAAAGCCGGAGGCAATGAGGGTCGCCACATTCTGAGGAAGGGCCGACGCCGGGGCGTACCAGATTGCGTCGGGTGGATAATTTTCACGCAGAGCAAGTAATGATTCGGTATAGAGGCGTGGGTTGCTGAGGGTTGTATGCCAGTTTGCGACTAACACAATACTACCGGGCACGGGTTGTTGTGCAACGGCAGGGTGGGCAATTGTCACGGTTTCATTGGGTGTTGGGAGGCTGTCAGTGAACGGCCCGTTCTTTTCAGTAATGGGCACGTTGGAAAACGGTCCCGGCAGGTCGTCAGCTTTCAGAAACGCCTCGCGTTCAAGGGCACAGGGCAGCGTTATTTTTTCGTCTCCGATGACTGTAGTTCCGCTACGGGCAAAGCCACAGCGCCTTATAATATCATAGTTCGGCATAGGTAACCTCCAGACCGGCAAGCTCACGCTCGGTTACCGGTTGCCACTCTTCCGGGCAATAGACGGTAAATGAGGATTCCGGGTGAGTCTCAATCATATGGCGGATACCGAGGCACCCAGCCGTCACCATTGCTTCGTCCCAGTCCGGAATCTCACACATGCCGACGGGGAAGACCTCATTCATTTCTGGGGGGTAGGGGCCAAATGGTGGCTTAAAGAAGAAGACGGTATCATAATCATTCTCTTCAGGTGCTTCGCCAGTCATCGAGATAAATGTCTGTTTCCCGGTTTCAAAGCGTTCGGTAAGGCGGTGGTAGCGTAACACTTCAGTCCGGCGGCAACTCTCGGTTCCCCGGTAAAAGAAGCGTCGTTTGGTCACACGGTCAGAGGATTCAAGTTCTTCGGCATGTTCCAGAAGCGCCCGGTATCCTGCCAGCAGTTTCGGATGGCTCCGGCAGCGCTCATCTACGAGTTCCCAGAGCGTGCCGTCCACAATCGCCTGCCGTATGGTGGCAATCTCTCCAATAGTTACCTGAAGATTGTGCATGGCGAGCAGTTTTTCGCGGTCCGGGTGGTTTTTGAGTTCCTGTGCTGTGTGAGTCCGGCAGACTGAACAGCAACAGGGAAGTTCCTGCAAATCTTTTAGGTGAAGCGTGCCCTTTGTTGTCATATACCGCCCTTCACGGGCATAGAGGGCGTAGGCCGCCGAATCAAAGACATCGCAGCCCATTGCGGTCGCAAGAGCGAGCATTGCCGGGTGGCCTGCGCCAAAGAGGTGCACGCAGGTCGAGGGTGAGAGACCGCGTTTTGCTGCGAGGACGACTTCCACGAGTTCACGGTACCGGTAGCTTTCCATCAGCGGAACGACGGCACCAATTGGTGTAAAACGGGCACCGAGTTCAGATACAGCTTTTCCTGCCTCTTCTCTCAGGTCCAGATAGGACGCTCCCTGTACGGGCGCAGCCAGATGGCCGTCAGGAATAATTGCCATCGCCTCTTCGATACGCTCCATCGTAACCCTGAGTTCTTCAGTGGCACGTTCTTCCTCGACGTCCGGGTGGGTTGCGATATCCATCGGCACAATGATTTCGCTGCCAATGTCACGCTGGAACTGTACCGTTTCAGAATTGGTGAAGGTTACGTCGCCGTAGATCGACTGCTGAAAAGCGCCGGAATCCGTCATAATGACGCCGTCAAAACCAAGGACGTCATGAAGACCTCTCTCCAGTGCATCCTCACGGAATTTCTTGCTTTTTGAGAAGATGTAGGCGTTGGTGATGAGTGCTTCCACCCCAAGTTCCTGCATCTCCTGAGGGGTAATCAGCTGGATGTGGGGGTTGATGACCGGCAACAACAGCGGTGTTTTCACGGTCTTGTCGCCGACCCGGAGTTTTCCGGTCCGGCCCATGATATCTTTATGGATGACTTCAAAGGTGACTGCCATAGTGGGTAAATCCTGTTATTAATTGGTGGTGATGAGGATATGGTTTATTCTGATACTTCTGAAAAAACCTGCCCCTCAAAGGTTAAGACTTGTATCTCAGGGCGCTTCCAGCATCCTGCCGGGAGTCCGGCTTTCCGGCAGGTCTGGTCGAGAAACTCGGTCTCGTTCCAGC
>CAZBGM010000022.1:8801-10069 GCA_964491505.1 uncultured Methanomicrobiaceae archaeon
GCCGGGAGTCCGGCTTTCCGGCAGGTCTGGTCGAGAAACTCGGTCTCGTTCCAGCCCCATTCCGGCGCCACCTGGGGAAGCAGAAGGCCGCTTCGGCCCATGCCCTGAATGATCAGGCCGTGCCTGCCCACTGTTATATGGTTGGCGCGTTCTTCGGGGGCACCAGCCAGCGGTTCCGAGACGGTTAAGACAGTAACCTCAAGGCTGATTGCCGAAAGTTCCTCGGTTTGCACCGGGTGAAAGCGTGGATCTTCGGTCGCGGCGGCCAGAGTTGCCTGGGGAATGGCGGCCTTCAGGGGGAGAATGGGCTGAACAAAGCCGATACAGCCCCGGAGGTCTCCGTTCTTTTTCAGCGTCACAAAGACGCCGCGCTTCTCGTCAAAGACCGGGGTGAGGTCCGGGGTGCGGCAGTTGCGTCCGGCGATAATCTCCTCAAGGGCGCAGCGGGCCAGAGTGATGGCCGTTTTCCCTTCTGTTTCAGACAGCATCAACATCTGTAATAAATAACGAGTCTGAGAATAATAATAGGAGAGGGAGAGTGCGGCTGACGGTAACCTTTGGTCCTGACCTTGTGTCGGGGCCGGGGTAGCTGAGGAAAGTCCCCACACCCCCGGACATGCAGCCGTATGCAAGTACGGGTGGGGAGACCCACGGCAATGGCACAGAAACGACACGGCCTGGTATGAGAGCTGATGATGGGACCGATCTCTGAAGCGTCTGATCTACCGGGAATCGATGAAACGGCGAATCCCTGCTGGTGCAAGCCGGAGATTGGGGCATATGATCCGTCCGGGATCGCCCCGGGTACGGCGCGGAGCTGAATGCTGCAATGAACAGAATGGGGCTTACTCCTCCCACTCCACTTACTCTTTGAAAGATTGCGTTGTTGATTTTGTCTTTTTTTGTTCTCTTTACGACTATTCGATCATAATTTCCGGCAATTTTCACCGCAGAACCAAAGGAATATATCGTTATTCTGCCAGATACACAATTGATTGGTTATGGAAAGAAATGATATCAGAATGATTCGGTGGCTTCTGCCACTGTGTATTCTTGCTCTGTGTGTTGCTCCGGTGGCGGCAGAAGACATCGGGGGAACGATGGGATGGTATGATGTGTACTGTAATGTGGACGGCGCCACGGTCTACTTCGATGGGCAGAACATGGGCCAGATTCAGAGTGGGAAGCTCTCGGTCCCGGTGTATTCAACCGGCGCACCGTACTCGGCTGTTCGGGTCACTGCTTCCGGTTATAACTCCGCGAGTGAA
>CAZBGM010000022.1:10169-16145 GCA_964491505.1 uncultured Methanomicrobiaceae archaeon
CGCACCGTACTCGGCTGTTCGGGTCACTGCTTCCGGTTATAACTCCGCGAGTGAACCCCTGCCTCCGTCACCTTCAGCCGGCGGGCACGCCGTGGTATCTGTGACGCTTTCGCCACTTGCACCGACAACCGGCACACTCAGGGCCACGTCGACCCCATCCGGTGCGATGATTCACGTTGACGGGACAATTTATGGAACAACTCCTCACAGCGTGACCCTTTCACCGGGTTCGCATAGTGTGCAACTGACCTACAACGGGTATCAGCCCTGGTCCAACACGGTGAGCATTCAGTCGGGTTCGACCACGACAATCTCACCGGTTCTGACCCCGGCCCAGACACAGGGATCGGTTTCCTTCATCTCAAATCCAACGGGAGCTCATGTCACCTTTGATGGTGGTTATACCGGGTTTACGCCCTATACGATGGGTGGCGTCTCAAAAGGTGCCCATGTCGTAGAATTTTCTCTGCCGGGCTACGTTGAATGGTCATCAACGATTCAGGTCTATCCGGGTCAGACAACCTATGTTTCTGAGTCCTTAAGGCCAATGGCACAGCCAACCACCGGTTCACTGCGCATCACCACCAGCCCGGCATATGCCTCAGTGTATATGGACGGTGTATATTATGGCACCAGCTCACCGGGAACGAGCGTGTATATTGGCTCAGCTTCTGCCGGAACCCACACGATTTCTGCAACGCTTTCAGGCTATCAGACCGCGACCTCGTCGGTAACGGTTACCGCCGGGCAGACGAACTCCATCTCACTCGCCTTACAGACCGGCACTTCGCCAGCTCCTACACCTTCGCCCTCCGGCAGCGGGTCGCTTCAGGTCTCCTCAAGCCCTGCCGGTGCGGTGGTGTACTTGAATGACGTCAACAAAGGCATTACGCCGACTACACTTCCGAATGTCGGAGCCGGAACCTATGCAATTATCCTGAAGCTCACTGGCTATCAGGACTGGAATTCACAGGTGTCCGTTGCAGGTGGTCAGACAGCTCAGGTTTCCGCCGTGCTGGTGCCGGTTGCTCAGCCAACCAAGTCGCCGGTTTCGCCGCTGCTTCTGCCGGTCGGTATTCTGGGTGCGATTGCTCTCTTTGTTGCACTGAGAAGAAACGAACCTTAAAAATATCCTAACAGGAATGAAGAATGTCTCTTCATTTTCACTTTTTTTTGTAGTCAGATGCCGGAAAGCTGCCTTCTTAGTTCAGAAAGCCATTCAGCATTGAGCTGCCCTTTCTTTCCGGCGATGAGTCCGACTGCTACTGCGGTCCGCTCGCTGAGGAGCACGTAACTTTCTTCAAATAGGTTGAGACCGCCGTTGGCAAAATCGTCCAGTCCCAGTGTCAGATGTGGTGAATTATCAGGCTGCCTGCTGGTGACCGGGCAGACGATTACCCGACCGTCATTCTGCTGTTCGATGACTACGGCGGGGCGAATCTTAACAGATTCCTCCCGCCGGTGAAAACGAACCGGGGCGAGCACCACATCTCCGGGGCGGTAGTGGGACATTGATTAAAACAGGTTGTTTTCTTTGGAAGATAAATCTGCAGGTGTCACCTGATAGACCTCCGGCCCTTTTTCATCCGGAATTATGATGGTCGTCATCTTTGGCGTTTGGCAGGAAAACGTCTCGAACCGATCGTTCTCTGCTCCGCAGATGGGGCAAGGGTCCGGTGGGTTTTTCCGGGCACACAGATACCCGCACACCCGGCAGCGATAGACCGGGTAGTTGTATTGGTCTATTGAAACGGTTTTAAGGGGGGTGATCTGAGGTTTTCCTTCCTCAGGAAAAACACAGGTCGGGTCTCGCCGTTCCGGGACACATTCAGGCATCGCCCGGTTTCCTTCTGCCACATCCTTTGAAATAAACAGCCCGCAGAAACAGCTACCGAATTTTTCCAGATCCTCCTCCCGGTAAAAACAGGGACAGATGATATCCAGATTATGTTCACGGGAGCCGATACAGAACCGGCACGGGCATGCCTCATAGCCATACCGTTCCCGATTGGTGCACATTCCTCTGACCAGATCCATCACCAGACTGGTATCCGGATTTAAGAAATAACCGCCTTTCGCCGTATCACTGACAAGCTGCTGGTATCGCTCTTCGACCGTCTCTTCACTGAAGGCTGCTTTGTCTGCACAGCCATTTTCGCCTGAGTTACTCATACCCGAACTGCCTCCCTGATTTCTGATTCCCGGTCGCCCACAATGACCGTGTCGTCCACAACCAGCGTCGGAAACGATCCACGGGAATTAAAGGTCATTGCTTCCAGGTACACGGCCTGCGCCTCGTCATCAGGCAGCAGGTCTGCATAAATATAGCGATATGCTACACCAAGTTCTTTGAGCAGTTCGCGCACCCGTTTGCAGTGTCCACAGGTCGAAAGTGCGTAAAGGCGTATGTCCCCGGCGTTTTTTCCTGGCACAACAGTCCACTCTGTCATTCATGTCTCCTTAGTGCTCTCACTTTTATTTTTCGTGTTCTTGACCAAATACCTTGGCATGTGAGGTCACGTTATATAAAAGCCGCAGTTGGATGACCACAACATATAAGGGTCTGCAACGAGCAGGTTTGGCTATGGCAGGTGAGGGTCGGCCGGATGGGGGTTGCACAGGATGACGTATTACCGAAAAGAGATTGAGTGCATGCCACGGGGTGATCTTGACGCCCTCGTTGACGAGCGGGTCCGGGCAACCGTGCGCTATGCTGCCGAACATTCCACATTTTACCGGCACTGGTTTGCCAGCCAGAACATCGAGCCGGAATCAATCCGCGAACATGAGGATCTCAGGGAACTGCCAATTATCACCGGGGGAACGATTCGTGAGCATCAGCCGCCGGTAACGTCCACCTTTGAGTTTCAGAGCGCTCCGTGGCGTGATGTCTATACCCTTCATGAAACCAGCGGGACTTCCGGAACACCCAAGGCGTTCTTTCTGACTTGGGATGACTGGAAGCGGTATGCCGAGAAATATTCCCGGATCTTTGTTTCACAGGGATTTGGCCCGGAGGACCGGGTGGCGGTCTGTGCCAGTTACGGTATGAATGTCGGGGCAAATACGATGACGGTCGCCGCAAAGAACGTCGGTTTTACCGTGATCCCTGAGGGCAAGTGCACGTTTCCCACCCGCGTCATAACGAGTTATCAGCCAACAGCAATTATTGGCAGTGTGTTCAAGCTACTCCGTCTCGCCCGGCGTCTGGTGGCCGACGGTATAGACCCACAGGAAACGGGCATGGAGCGTCTGGTCGTCGGCGGTGAGAGTTTTGCAGCGGAGTCGCGGGCCTGGCTTTCTGAGGTCTGGGATGTGCCGGTCTATAACACCTACGGGAGCACCGAAGGGACGATGTGTGGTGAATGCAGTGTTCGGGACGGTCTTCATGTGCCGGAAGATCTGGTCCATATGGATCTCTATGACCCGTCACGTGCCGGGTTTGTGCCGGATGGGAAAGAAGGGCGGATTGTGCTGACAACGCTCCTTCCTGAGGGTGCAAAAGGCGGGACGGTGCTCATTAATTATGATACGGACGATACGACGACCGTACTGAGTCGGGATACCTGTGCCTGTGGCCGGACGCATATGAAGATAAAAAGTCCATCCCGTGAGGCAGAGACGGTGTTTATCGGCAGTGCTCTGGTCAACCGGGTGGATATTGAGCGGGGTGTGTTTCAGCGGGAGAATATGGCGTATCTCAACGGCGAGTATGAGGCATTTCTCTACGCCGGTGGCGAGGGAGCAGATGAGACGGTTCTGCGGGTAGGAATGGAATGTGAGGACCCGGCGACCTGTGATCGGGAGTTTGTCTCTGAGACATTTATTAGGGGTCTGTTTGCCGGAAATCCCCGGCTGGCACGTGAGCATGCCGAAGGAATGGTGGAGATTCTGTTTCACTTCGTGGGCGCCGGTGAACTGGAGCTGCACCGGATTGCCGGACGGCCGAAACGGTTGGTGGACCGGCGCTAAAAGGAGACCTAACTATGTTTAACTACGAAGAAAGTTTTTTTGTTGAAAAAGAGGTTGGCGTTTCTGCTGAAAAAGCCTGGGATATCATTTCTTTGCCCGGTAATCTTATGTTGTGGCATCCGTTCATGGAGAAACAGACTGCTGAGAGCTGGAATGGCGTTGGCTCAAAAGATCACCTGAGGTATTACAGTGGCTTTGAATATGACCGGGAGGTTGTGAAGTGGATCGAGGGTGTTGGCTATGATCTAAGGGTTACCGAGAACGGAAAACATGAAAATACGGCTATCTGGAGAATAACGCCAATAGATGATCACCGGTGTATCCTTCGAATCACCGGGCGGGTTGACTTTATAGATAAGTTTCCGTTCCCTGTCCGCTGGGCGTTGCTAAAATTCAAGATGAAACCTGTTTTTAGCCAATACCTGTATCAAATTCTGGAAGGCTTCGCCTATTACGCGGAAACAGGTGAGCAGGTGAAACGTAATCAGTTTGGTCCTCATCCAATTATGTCGCCGGAATAATGGGTTCACATCTCCCAATTATTCAGGTTTTGCCGGTTTTTCCCCTTTCGTTTCAGTGCAGGTCTCTTCCTTCAAAAGAGACGGGGCCGGAGGGATAAAATCTTACAGGTTGGAGACTTAGAGATATCATATGGCTGTATCGGAAGACTTTCTTGATTATATTCTTGATCAGTTTTCGGCGTGGGGTGATGTCACTGTCCGAAAAATGTTTGGCGGTGCCGGACTCTATCGTAACGGCAGAATATTTGCCCTTGTTGCTGACGATGTTGTCTATCTGAAGGTTGATGAAACAAACAGAGACAAATATTTGGCGGCCGGGTCGGGACCATTTCAGCCGTACCCAGACAAACCGGCAATGCCGTCATATTTTGAGATACCCCCTGACATCTTGGAAGACCCGGAAGAATTGACAGAATGGGCAGATGAGTCACTATCCATTCAGAAGAAAAGAAAATGACTTTTCCATACCAAAATGAACAGCCGGATCATTTTGAACGGTATCTTTATCGTTAAAGAAGATGAGAAGAAAAATTACTATGGATCTAAAAAAACTGACTGCACCGTGTGGACTGGCTTGTTTTGCCTGTTCAATGTATAAAGACAATATTACCGATGCAGGCTCAGCAGACCGCTGGGATGTTAGGGATGGACGTTAAGGATGTTCCCTGTGACGGGTGCAGAAGTGAACGTGGCTGTTCTGTTTCGAAAGCATTAGCCGGAGAAGAAGGTTGTCTGACGAAAAAATGTGTTGACAGGAAAGGTCTGCATAACTGTAGTGAATGTAATGAATTTCCCTGTGAAAACCTGATGCCGGTTGCAGATGGGGCCGATGCATTCCCACATAATACGAAGTTATACAATCTGTGCCGAATCCGGTTGATCGGCCTTGAAGCGTGGGCCGATGAAAGCGCCATGATTCAGAAAAAATATTTCACAGGCAAATTTGCATACGGAAAAGGCCCGGTTTTAGAGGAAGATCCGGAGCAGTCCGAAGAATAAAATAAAGCTACCGGGCCCTTAACCTGACCGCGGGAACAAAAGTAGCCTGTGGAAATTATTGGCACAGCAGGATAGCTGATTCTTGGATGTGGCGCTTGCTATAATGGAATGGTCACTTCCACATACTTTTACTTATCCGCCAGTCTCTTACATTCTTCATATCGAAAGCATCCGGTCTCATGATCATTTACTATTCCGACCGACTGCATGTATGCGTACATAATGGTTGGCCCAACAAAGGAAAATCCTCTTTTCTTCATATCCCTGCTTATCTTCTCAGATAGTTCAGTCTTTGCTGGTATCTCACGTATGGACGTAAAAGAGTTCTGTATGGGTCTTCCGTTGACAAAAGCCCAGATGTACGTATCAAAAGATCCACATTCATTTCGTATGTCGATGAATGCCTTTGCATTCTGTATTGAAGACAGGATTTTTCTTCTGTTGCGTATGATACCACCATCCTGCATCAATTCCTCAATCTTTG
>CAZBGM010000022.1:16245-19157 GCA_964491505.1 uncultured Methanomicrobiaceae archaeon
ATTTTTCTTCTGTTGCGTATGATACCACCATCCTGCATCAATTCCTCAATCTTTGCATCATCATATGTTGCAATTTTGTTAAAATCAAAATCATCATACGCTTCTCTGTAAGAGGCTCTCCTTTTCAGAATAGTATCCCAGCTCAAACCTGCCTGTGCACTTTCCAGTATCAGAAATTCGAAAAGGATCCTGTCATCATGTACTGGTACCCCCCAATGAGTGTCATGATATTCTCTTTCACGATCGTTTGCATTTGCCCACTCACAACGATGTTTCATGAATTTCTGTCAGATTTCAAGGCATTTATAGGCATTCAAAAAAAGTATCCGGTTACGGTTAACCCACCAGAAAGCTCCCAAGTCCTTCAGCTTCTAAGAGAAGCCGTCCCATTTCTGCAGTAAAAGTCACGTCAACGACACCATAGAAGAGCGGCATCTCTTCTGCTGCGATGGTTATTAATATTGCGATCCATTCCTGATTGCGGGGATTTTTGGCCGCACGCATCAGTTCGCTACAGAAGGCGTCGGTAAAGACGTTGACATCGCTTGCTATTGGCTTATCTTTTTTCTCAGCATCGCTGGCAGATCCTGCTGCAAAGGCTGCTGCAGTGCTGAACCATTCTCTCAGTGTTTCCAGAATTTTTTCACCTGAAATCGCGCTCTCTTGTTCGATCCGGGAAAGAAGCCTTTCCCATTCGGCGGTAACTGGTGTGAGACTGCCCCATTGGGTAAGGAGTGTATCGGTCATTTCTGCTGCGACTTCGTCTCTTGTTGTGCCGGTGGTCACCTGATGCTCAATGACCAGAAGCGTGATACAGAATCCCTGTAACGTGAGGGAAAAGAGGCGCCGGGTCTGCCCACGTTCGCCGGCACTTTTGCCGGAAAAGACTATGAATCCCATTTCATCCAGCCGTTTCATCGCCGTCTGGATACTGGAGAGGCTTCGGTTCAGGGCCGTGTGCGTGCCGTAGACGGATGAAGGGCCGGTTTTTGCTATGTATAGAAGGAGCTCTTCCTGCACGCCTTTAGGGAAGAGTACTTTTTTGTTTGGTCTGATTACGCGAAAGGATGCCATCTTGTTCACCGTTTTCCTGTACTAGTACAGAGGGTCTACGTGGTATTAATATTATTGTATTATTATAATGTAAAATATGTAATTAACAACATAGTATTACGTAACCTTTAAGCTGTACGAGAACCTATAGATACGAATGAGTAATGGAAATGATCCATCTTCCGGGACTGAACATGCAGGAGAAGATACTGAGGAACCTGATGATCCTGATCTGATAATCTCAGAGACTGACTTGCGTGCCTGCACGAAAACAGAGGTTTATGCTCTTATTGTACGCCTTGAAAAGGAGTATGGGGCACATTTTTCAAATGACGATCTGAAATCTACGGACTGTCTGAAAGATGAAGTCTGGACGGTTGTCTCAAGTCCGGAGATGAGGGCAAAACGCCGCGAAAAACTATGGAATGAGATTTATTCGACGTTCTATGAATATGATGGCCATGACCGGATGCACCTTCACTATGCCGAGATTGCCCATCATCTTACCGGCCGGTTTCATGCTCTCTCCTGGAATAAGCTGCTCTGGGTCTATTGTGATGGTATCTATGTGGAGAATAAAGGGGCCATCGAAGCGGAGATTCTGCGTATCTTAGGCTATATTGGATATGAAACCGGCAGCCTGACCGAGCCCAACCGACAGATTTTGCATCAAATGCTCTATACTGACCCTCTGGCTGACTGTCCGTTTAACAAAAAAAATGACATGGTTCCGTGTAAAAACGGCGTGGTGTGCCTGGATGAAGCGAAGATCACCATTTTGCCTCATAAACCAGCGTATTGCTTTTCGTATAAAATCCCGGTGAACTATAACCCGGAGGCACGACCGGATGACCTGCTTGCAGTCTTTAACCAATGGGTGGCCCCCCGTGACGTCCCGGCCCTCTGGCAGATTCCGGCACAGGCATTTTTACAGATGGAGGGTCTGAATTTCCGAAAAACCTACCTGACTGAAGGTGAACGGCGTGCCGGGAAGTCCTCATACTTTGAACTGCTGTATCGGTTTGTGGGAGATGACAATTATTCAAAGGTGCCTCTGCAGGGGATTATGACAAACCGCTTTGCGCTGGCCGGGATGGAGAGAAAACTTCTGAATCTTCAGGATGATGTCTCGTCAATTCCCCTGTCTCATATGGGTGAGTTCAAGGATCTGATTGGTAATTTTCATCATCAGGTTGAACGAAAGCATGTCCAGCCATATAACGCCTGGATTTCTGCGGTGCATGTTTATTCCTGCAACCGTCCGCCGGAGGTGAAAGAGATAGATGATGAAGCATTCTGGGACCGGTGGTATTACCTGACGTTTCCGAACCATTTCCCTCTGGACCCGGGTTTTGCTGAGCGGTTTTACACTGATGAGAATTTCTCGGCGTTTCTGAATCTGGTGCTTGACGGGATGATTCAGATGAAGAAGACAAAGCAGTTACTGGTGGATTCTGATCTCGCAGATGTGCGTGAACGCTGGGTGGAGGCATCAAATCCGGTGCAGGAGTTCATCGCCCATCATCTGAACCGTAATTCAGTTGAGGAGCTTACAAAGGATGATGTCTATGAGGGCTATCTGGCATTCTGTGAGGATAATGACTATGACTCGGTTCTGAAGAACCGGTTGACCTCGCTCCTTGAAGCAGAGGGAATCATGAACGGACGAAGCCGTCATATTATTCCGGGGCAACGGACACAGGTATATCGTGGCGTTTCCTGGCAGGAGAACAGTCCGTATAAACCGTCAAAGCTGGTGGTCTGTGACCAGACTGTCCAGGGTGTCCGGGGGGATTCTTAACTTCTTTATGGATCTGGAAGAGAAATATAAAAAAAGAAGTTGAGAAGGATACTGGACA
>CAZBGM010000023.1:0-19093 GCA_964491505.1 uncultured Methanomicrobiaceae archaeon
TGGACCGCGAGCTACCGGCTGGAATGCAGGCAGATGTCTCCGGTATTGTACAGGGCAAAAAAATTCTGGTGCATGCGGCAGAACCAATAATTCAAATGCGGATTATTGTTACGGAAAAACTCAATAAATGCCTCTGAGCCTTTTGTTTACTTTCACACCACGCCCGGCTGATCTTTATATACTCCGCATTATCACACATTATGTAGAAACAGGAGATTTGATGAATAATGGCTGAAACTGAAATAGAAGATCTTCCCGGTGTTGGATCTACAACTGCTGACAAATTTCGTGAAGCTGGCTATAATACCGTAGAGAGCATCGCAACAGCATCATACTCTGATCTTGCTGAAGCAGCAGAGATCGGTGAATCCACAGCAAAAAAAATTATAAAGGCTGCTCGTGATATGGCAGATATTGGTGGCTTCAAGACCGGTACGGTTGTTCTTGAAGAACGTAAAGAGGTACGGAAACTTCAGATGCTCGTACCTGAATTTGATGAGATGATGGGCGGGGGCGTTGAGACAAAATCAATAAGTGAATTTTATGGTGAGTTCGGGTCCGGTAAGAGTCAGATCTCTCATCAGATGGCTGTCAATGTTCAGCTCCCTGAAGAGTTTGGCGGCCTGCATGGTTCCTGTGTCTATATCGATACTGAGAATACCTTCCGCCCTGAGCGTATTGAACAGATGGTTAATGGTCTGGAGATCGACGATGAAGTTCCTTCCTATGAGACCATACTTGAGCATATTCATGTTGCAAAGGGCTATAATTCGGATCACCAGATGCTCCTCGTGGACAGTGCCCGCGAACTTGCCTCAGAATTAAAAGATACAGATTATCCGGTCAGGCTTTTCATCGTTGATTCTCTGACGGCGCATTTCCGGGCAGAATATGCCGGGCGCGGGACTCTTTCTGTCCGTCAGCAGAAATTAAACAAGCACATGTATGACCTGGCAAAATTAGCTGATGATTTTAACGCGGTTGTCATTGTTACCAATCAGGTTCAGTCAAATCCTGCTGTTTTCTTTGGAGACCCGACAAGACCCATCGGAGGAAATATTGTCGGACACGCCTCAAAATTCAGAGTTTATCTACGTAAGAGTAAAGGTGGAAAAAGGGTGGCTAAACTGGTTGACAGTCCCAACCTGCCTGACGGGGAAGCGGCGTTCTCTGTCGAACTCGTAGGCCTTAAAAGCGTATGAGTCCAATATACTTTTAGATGGATTCATCCCATCCTACTCTTCACGCTGTTTTTTGTGACATTGACGGAACGATTACTGGCCCTGACCGGCGTCTGAATCTGCAGGCAGTTGAAACAATCAGAACGCTGGTGGATAATGATATTCAGGTAGTGCTTGCGAGTGGGAACACCATCTGTTCTCTCTATATGCTGGCGCGGATGATCGGAACTGAAGGTGCGGTCATCGCTGAGAATGGCGGGGTGTACAAACGGTATCACCGTGACGAGATAACGGTTCTTGGGAATCATAACCGTTGCCTTGAAGGATATAAGCGGTTGGAACACCATTTTGCGTCACAGGGCATTGATCTGATTCCCTTTAGCAATGAGTATCGATATTCGGATGTGGCATTTGCCCGGAATGTTGATCCTGATGAAGTTCGCCACCTGCTTTCTGACATGGAAGATCTTACAGTGTTGGATAGTGATTTTGCCCTTCACATAGTGAGCAAAGGAATTACTAAAGGAACCGCACTCCTTTCTCTTGCACCAAAACTGGGTCTGAAACCGAAAGAGATTCTTGCAGTTGGTGATTCAGAGAATGATTATGATCTGCTTTTGAATGCCGGAATTGGAGTTGCCGTTGCGAACGGAGCGGAAAGATTAGGCAATGTGGCAGATTACATTACAGAAAAAAAATATGGTGATGGATTTTCTGAAGCGGTCCGGAAGTACTTCCCTTCACTGTTTTGATAGATACCGGTCAACAACGATATAATCTCTGATATCTTTTACTGCCTCAAAGGGAATGTAGAGCCGATCTGCTTCCAGAGAATATCCAGCAGTGTCAAAAGAAGGATCTGGTTTGACAACGATATCGGTGACCTCACCACTTTTTAAGTCCACCATGATGTTCATGATGGTTCCGATAAGCACTCCATCAGTGCTCATTATCTTTTTCCGAGAGAGATTGCGCGAGAAAGTGGATTTCATATATCAGAAATACGATTTTATCGTTATTAAACTCTACTGATTGATTCAGCAAAAATGTGAATAAAATGAGTGTTTTAGGTACACTCCGGTGAATTCAGAGTCTCTCTTTCTATTGCAAAAAGATGCACTCAAAACATTGGAAATACTCTGAGAACATCTGAATGGGTGAGAATCCCAATTGGGAGGTCATCTTCAACAACAACTAGTCGACCAATGTCATGCTCGGAAAACCGGTTGATGACTTCATAGAGGTCCTCGTGTGGGGCAATGGTTTCAACTGCTATTGTCATTACTTTCTTTAAGGGTGTATCAAGGGAGAGTCCCTCGTCGATTCCCCGTGCGATGTCGAAGAGCGTCACGATGCCTGCGAGGTGCGCGTCTTCCATAACCGGTGCCCCGTTAATCCGGTAGGTCGAGAAGAGATGGATGCCCGAAAGGAACGTGTCCTCTGTTTGGAGAGTATGTGCCGGGGAAGACATATAATGGCTGATATCTCTTTTTGGAAGTGAGATGAGCTCAGATATTGTTATGAGAAGGTATTGGTCACGCTCGTCTTTACCGTAAACCTTCCCGCGAATGAAAAGACGATTAACTGGGGTTGGTCCGATCGAGATCTCGTCTCCAATTTTAAATCCCTTGACACTGCCTATGAGTTTTACAACCGCACGACAGAGATCCGGGTGACACAAAGTGGTAAAATCTATCTCAGCGACGTTGATACCTCTGAGAATTTCATTGGCGCGCCGGATAGGAACATCTGATTCTTCCCGATAGGTTTCAAGATTCAGGATCTCATAAGCCTGCGAGGTGGGTGTGTATCCTCCTTTTGGGCCAGGGACGCCATCAACAAGTTCAAGCGCCTTCAGTGCCTGCATCTGATTTCGGACAGTGCCCGCATTTCTCTTTAGTACATCGGCAATATCCTCACCTTTGATAGCAGAGGATTTTTGATGATAGAGAGCAATGAGTGTAATCAGAATGTCCTTCTGGATTAATGATAAATCCATATGATAAATCATTTGAAGTGGCATAAAAAGATTTCAGGTTGCATCAACTGTGTATTTTGAAAAAGTTCCTACCATTCCGACAGCGGAAGAGATACTGGATCGTTCCTATCGACGCGCTGCGGCAAAAAAAAGGGAAAAAAAGAACAAGAAGAAGGCAAATGAAGAATTTGTCCGTGCTATCTACCGTTCTGTCCACGATAAATTAGATGCGACTGTCAAGACGTTTCCAACTTTTGACAATCTACCGGTCTTTTATCAGGAAATGGCGGAGATTCTCTTTGGAATAAATAAACTTAAGAAATCTCTTGGTGCCCTGACCTGGGCATCAAACCAGGCACGAGTGCTGGGTTCAGAGTACGCTCAGGAGATGCGAAAGTCTGAGGATGTAGTTGCACTTCGAAAACAGGCGACCGCGCGGATTTCATCGGTAGTTTATCAGATTGATAAAGACTTGCATTTTTTAAACGAAGCGCGCAACGTTCTGAGAAAACTTCCTGATATCCGTGATGAGTTTACTATTGTGGTTGCTGGCTATCCAAATGTTGGAAAATCCTCATTTATCCGCCTGGTTTCTTCAGCGGAGCCCGAAGTTGCAGGATATGCCTTTACGACAAAAGAAGTCTACGTTGGCCATTATTACATTGGTCGTGAACGTATTCAGATAGTAGATACTCCTGGAATTTTGGATCGCCCTGCCCAGGAACGCAATTATATCGAACATCAGGCACTTACAGCAATTACCAACGTTGCTGATGTGATCCTCTTCCTTCTCGACGCAAGCGAGACATGTGGTTATAGTCTGGATAATCAGAAAGCACTGCTCGATGAGATATCGCGGGTAGTAGGCGATGATGTCCCGGTGGAAGTCGTGGTGAATAAATCAGACCTATGTTCTCTTGAGGGGTATCTCAATATGTCGACTGAAACAGAGGAAGGAGTTTCTGAGGCTTTTGCAGCGGCGCTTAGATACCGACCAGAGCGAAAGTGGGAAGAACCGTTGGAATCCAGTCCCACATCCCAGTAAGGGCACAGCCGAGAAGAAATCCGGCAATCGCCCCCCCGTTTAAAAGTGGGAGTCCTGCCTGTGGATTGCCGGAATTCACCTGAATCAAAAGAATCGCAAGTCCAACATACGTTCCCAGCAGCGCACAAAGGGTAGGCAGAGTCAGTCCGAAGAGGACGCCGCTGCCAGTCAGAAAGACCTGTGATGAGACCAACAGAATTGTTGGCATAATCAGATCACCCATGCCCATAATGAAGGCTCCCCGGTCTTTTTTATCCTGTTTTAAGGCGACGCCTTCGTTGATATAGGAATAATGTCTTGATTTTGGAATGACCACAAGTATCGGGGCTTTCATTTTTAAAACACCTTCCGCAAGTGTTACCATATGCTTTGTCTGGTAGACTGAGAGAGCATCATATACTGCGAGAATGATGAGGAGCAGTATGAGCGGAAAGATTTCAAGAGATATTCCAAAGATTGAGACAATTCCGGCGCACATAAAAACGCCGAGAATGTCGAGAACATACCATTCAGGATACTTATAAAGTAGGGCAGTCGCGCCGACAGAAAGAAGTCCGGAGATTCCACCCCAGATGAATATGTTCTCAGAAAGAGTTCCAATAATTGCTGAGAATGTATACCAAAAGGTCAGCAGTATGGATAGGGAGATGATGATCTGGACAATTTTTTCGCCTCCTTTAGCCATCAGCACAAGGAGCAATCCAGTGAAAACCAGGAGAATGATGATAAAGACCGCAAGGTTTCCAACCGAGGAAGGATCTTCAAATGCGGTATACCCGGCATCTACAATTGATGGTGTAAGTAACAGAGCGAGTATCTGCACAGCGAGAAGTAATATTGGCATTCCAAGAAAGGAAGCGAAGTCTTTTGTCTCCATGCTAAAAAATCCTGCATAAAAGTGCGTTCTATATAGTTACATTAATTACTCCTCTGCTATTATCTAATCTCATGGATAAGCGTGAGCACATGATGGATCTCATCCTTGCAGTCATCCTGATCATTTCGACTCTCTCACTCGTCATCCGTCTCTGGCAGGATGTCATCATTGCTGTCTCTTCAGTGCTGATGATGGTCTCTCTTGCCGGATTGATTCTGTCGCTGGGGAAGAAGCTTCGGTCACTTGATGAAAACATTGCGATCCGGGAGCACAGTATGCGGGCCAACATGGAAGAACTGAACCGTATGGTTGGTCACAAACTTGATGCGACAACAGTCCAGATGGAAGATCTGCTGACTCAAACACCACGAAGAGGATATCGGTAGGGATTCTGGCGTTTACATCTAAACGACATTTTGCCTTTCGAAATAACATTTATGGGCGTAGCATTACGCGATATCATTGCTGACTATAAGGTACCGGTTAGCTGGGACACGTTTTCCGGGACCGCAGCAATTGATGGAAATAACGCACTGTATCAATTTTTAACAATCATTCGCCAACCGGATGGAACACCTCTGATGGACCGGGACGGACGGGTTACATCACATATATCCGGGCTTTTTTTCAGAACACTTTCAATGCTGGATCATGGGATAAAGCCAGCCTATGTTTTTGATGGCAGACCTCCCGCTCTCAAAAAAGACACAATTGCAAAAAGACGAAGCGCAAAGATGGTTGCTGAACAGGCCTATGCTGATGCAGTGCGCGCGGGCGATACCCGGGAGGCCTACAAACAGGCACGTGCCGCAACCCGGGTTGACCGGGACATCCTGAACAGTGCTCGTGATCTGCTAAAAATGATGGGAATCCCGGTGATTAATGCTCCGAGTGAGGGAGAGGCACAGGCATCATGGATGGCATGTCAGGGCGATGTCTCCTATGTTGTTTCTCAGGATTACGACGCTCTGCTTTTTGGTGCGCCGGTGCTCATTCGAAATCTTACAGTCTCGGGGAAACGAAAGATTCGTGGTCGGAGTATTACGATCTCACCAGAAAAAATTGTGCTTGCCACCGCGCTGGATGGTCTTGGTCTTACCCGGGAACATCTGATAGAGATGGGCATTCTCATGGGCACTGATTTTAATGATGGTATCCGGGGGGTCGGGCCGAAGACTGCGCTGAAGATTGTACGAAACTGCACGTTTGAAAAGACGATAAAGGAGAAACTGCCGGGTTTTGACCCACAACCCATTATTGACTTTTTTTTGCACCCACCGGTTACTGCCGATTATCAGCTTACCTGGGGTCAGGCAGACACCAGTGGTCTTCACGAACTTCTGGTGGAACGGTATGATTTCTCAGGGCCGCGGATTGATGCGGCGCTTGAAAAACTCTCGGCAGGACAGGGTCAGAAGACGCTGGACCAATGGTTTTGAAAGAACGTGCATGAAACGGATGTTTCAGGTTCTGTTTGATGAAAATGAGCTAGTCATTTCCATGTAAAGTGTATCTCTGAACCCTCCTCTTTCGATCTTTTAATACTCTTTCTCGGAGATACGTATGGTATGCAGAATGGTGTAATCACCTTCTCACGCAATGCTTTCTTTCCGCTGACGAATGTCTGCAGAAATGATTGTGGATACTGTATTTTCAAAACAGCAGTGCATGACTCCTGTGTGATGGCACCGGCACAGGTGGAAAAAACCCTTGAAGTAAGTGCAGCGATGGGATGCACTGAGGCGCTCTTTACCTTTGGCGAAAAGCCCGAAGAAGAACCCGGTTTTTCTCCTTTAATTCAGCGTCTTGGATACAATACAATTCTTGATTATTGTTATGCGATGTGTGAGAGAGCTATTGATGTTGGTCTTTTGCCGCATACCAACGCCGGTATTCTTACCTATGACGAGTTGTCAAGGTTCAAAGAAGTGAACGCAAGCATGGGTCTGATGCTTGAGACAACGGCAGAGATTCCCGCCCATGCCCGTTCTCCAGGTAAAAAACCTGAAGTTCGGATTGCTATGATGGAAGATGCCGGGAAACTTCAGATTCCCTTTACGACCGGGCTTTTGATTGGGATTGGAGAAGGAGAGTCTGACCGTGAAGACTCGCTGAAGGTTATTGCTGATTTACACCGGCGCTTTGGACATATTCAGGAAGTAATCATTCAGAATTTTTGTCCCAAAGAAGGTACGGCAATGGCAGCGGTGACTCCACCCGGCACGGATGAGATTGCGCGGAGTATTCAGATGGCCCGGGAAATTCTTCCGGATGATATTGGGGTTCAGATCCCACCAAACCTCGCAGATGCGGCTAAACTCATCCCCTTTGGTGTCAGTGATCTTGGCGGTGTTTCTCCCCTTACTATTGATTATGTCAATCCTGAACATGCCTGGCCCCAGATTCAGGAACTTCAGGATTTGGTAGGTGAAAATACCCTGAAAGAGCGTCTGTGTATTTATTCCCAATATATTGAGAAAGGGTGGTTTCCTAAAAGATTGCAACCACTTATTACTCATCTGACACAAGAAATAAACACCCGTACGAATGTGACAGGATAAACGGAGCAGGGCATGAAAAAGGGTAGACTTCTCTATACCGGAAAGGCAAAATCGGTTTTTGCATCTCAAGATAATCAGGATGAGGTCATCATAGAATTTCGTGATGATATCACTGCATTTAATGGAGAAAAACATGATACACTGGCAGGAAAAGGGTTGTACAATGTCAAGGTATCATCTTTCTTTTTCCGCTATCTTGAACAAAACGGTGTGAAGACACATTATGTTGGCATGCCGGATGAGCGGACCATGGTTGCAAAGGCACTTACGATGATTCCGCTGGAAGTAATTGCCAGAAACCGTGCGGCAGGTTTGCTAGTAAAAAAATTCCCATTCACCAGGGGACAGATCTTAGATCCACCGATTCTGGTAATCGATTATAAGGATGATGAACGTGGGGATCCTTCTATTCCAGATGATGTGATAACAGCACTGGATCTGGTAACTCCTGAGGAATTGCAGGAAATCCGCTTCACAACATTAAAAATTAACAAGCTACTTTATGATTTCTTTGACCGGCATGGCCTCATCTTCGTTGATATTAAGGTTGAGTTTGGCAGAGATGGAGATCAGATACTTCTTGGTGATGAGATAAGTATGGATTCTATGCGTCTCTGGGATAAAGAAACCGGCGAATCACTTGATAAGGATGTGTACCGCCTTGGAAAAGGAGATGTGATGGATGCCTATGCCCGTGTCGCAACCACTATTTTTGGTGAGGAGAAAGAAGGAGGTGAAGAACAATGATGTACACTGCGATTATTACCATAGAGTTAAAGAAAGGGATGCTCGACCCGGAAGCAACGGCAATTAGGCACGCTCTTGCAAATCTTGGATTTGAGACCGGCGCGCTTTCAAGTGCACGCATGTTTAAAATTGAACTTGAGGCACAGGATAAGGAAGCAGCACAGGTGACCGCCACAGAGATGTGTGAGCGTCTGCTTGCCAATCCGGTGATTCATAGTTACTCTGTTGAGGTCAGAGAATGAGATGCGCTGTTCTGCAGTTTGGTGGCAGTAACTGTGATCTCGATGCTGTTCATGTCTTACGGGATGTTTGTGGGGTCGAGACGGATTTGGTCTGGTATAAGGAAGGGCTACAGCGTAAATATGATGCCATTGTTATTCCCGGGGGTTTTTCGTATGGCGATTATCTCCGGGCAGGCGCTATTGCTACCAGAACGCCGGTAATGAAAGACGTTATCCGGCATGCTGGTGAGGGAGGTCTGGTGCTTGGTATCTGTAACGGTGCTCAGATCGGTGCTGAAAGTGGTCTTGTTCCTGGTATTTTTACCACGAATGCGTACCCAAAATTCATTTGTGAAGAGGTATGTCTGCGTGTTGAGAATGTAACCACTCCGTTTACCTCATCCTATAGGGAAGGCGAGGTGGTCCGTATCCCTATTGCCCATAAGGAAGGGCGGTATGTTGCCCCGCCTGAAACACTTGAGATGCTGAACCGGGAGAACCGGGTTGCATTTCGTTTCTGCAACGCTGAAGGAGAGATTACTCCTGAGAGCAACCCCAACGGTGCGGCGGAGAATATTACAGGAATTCTGGGGGAAAATGGGAATGTGCTAATGATGATGCCACATCCGGAACGGGCAGCAGAAGCAGTTCTTGGCTCTGAGGATGGGAAGAAGATATTTAATTCTATGATTGCATATGTTGAAAAACAATAAAGGGGAAATACATGATGGGTGAGATTTCAGCAGAAGAAGAGAAGATGTTAAAGGAAATTCGTGCTTGGGTAGAGGAATACGCCGATGAGATTGGATGTAGCTTAAATCCTGAGGAATCCCGGCTCAGTGCCGTTATTCGTGGTCTGGCACGAAACACTATCCGGTTTGGTGAGCAATACTGTCCGTGCAGAATCCGCACCGGTGACCCGGAGAAGGATAAGGACATTATCTGTCCCTGTATCTATCATATCGATGAGATTGAGCAGGACGGGCACTGTCACTGCAATCTTTTCTTCAAATAATCTGTTTTTTTGGTGTATCTGATTTTTTCTTCCGGCGGGAAAAGTGTTCTGACCGGCACAAAACGAAATTATTACCCGATACGGGAACACTTCTTGTAAAGAATATATCATGACCGTTCACGCTGTGATTCCATTTCGGCCGGCGAACCCAAAGACCCGGCTTTCATCACTGCTAAGTGAAGATGAGCGTTGCTCTTTAGCCAATGGAATGCTTAGGGACGTTATTGATGCGGTTCGTGGAGCTGAGGGTAGGGTGACACTGCTTTCGACTGAACCCTATGATATAGAGGGTGTAAATCTTTGTGTAAAACCACTGGGTCTGAATGAAGCTCTCAATGAGTTTTTTGCTGAGGTATGTGGTCCGGTGCTGGTTATAATGTCAGATCTTCCACTTGCAACTCCCGATGCTATTTTGCGGGTGACTGAGACCGATGCCGATTGTGCGCTTGTCCCTGGAAGAGGTGGTGGCACCAACGTAATCTATCTCAGGGATCCCTCTCGTTTCAGGGCAGATTTTTATGGAGCCAGTTTTCTGGATCACTGCCACGTTGCAGAAGAATTTGGGCTTTCCTGTGAGATTATTGATTCATACCGGCTTTCAACAGATATTGATGAAAAAGAGGATCTGGTTGAAATTTTACTGCACTGCCGAAAAGAATCAGCGAGCCAGGCTTTTCTTCAGGGTGCCGGTATCCTGCTCAGTACCAACTCTGGCAGGGTAACCGTTGAGCGCCGAACCCATGAACAGGCACTTTGAAGCCTCAATTCCTTCAATACCTTCTTCTTCAGTGATGGGAAGTCCCAGTCCCCGTACAATCGCTGCCGGAATACATTCGTCTGCCTCACCCATGACCAGTTCAGCGGCAGATGCAATATTATCGGCAATTGCTGATCGGGTTACCTGAAGTGGGCGACCAAAGAGATCTGCCCTTCCGCGTTCGTCACCCACTCCACAGAATCCTGATGCTCCAATGGCAACTCCACTGCATCCAAGGCGCATCGCATGAGTGCGTGAGTCGGCGACAATAATCCCAAGATACATGTCTGTCAGCGTCTGAATCTCGAGCCGGATACGGGTGGCACTTCCATCAGGATTTTTGGGAAGGAGCACTACTGTTCCAGGCGGGGCGTTGGAATCATCTACGCCAGCATTGGGAAGGAGTGTGCCGTTTCTAAAACAGAGCAGATGTCCGGGAATCCCTCCGGCAATACTATCACTTTCCTGCAATACTATTTCGGCAAGCTGCGGGTCAATTTCATAGGTTGTTCCCAGACTTTTTGCCATTTGTGAGGGATCCACATCTGAAAGTCTGATGACGGCACCTTCAGCCGTTGCGAGGGCACTTTCGGCAATGACAAGAATGTCGCCGTCCTGGAATCCTCCTGCTATTTCAGCAGCGTCACAAAGTCGTGCCGTCAGGTCATCTCCGGGATGAATGATGGGAGTTTTGAGTGCAATAACGTGAAACTGGCAATTCATAGTCGATATTCCTCCATTTTTGTTAATGTTTGAATACATTCCTTTGTTTCCCTAACATCATGGGTCCGAATCATTGCGGCGCCGGACTGAATCAGCGAGATGCCGGCAGCAAGAGACATCGCCATTCTCTTTTCAGGAGGGACGTCATGTACGGTTGTCAGAAATGATTTACGTGAGATTGCAGCAAGAAGGGGCCGCTCAAAAACTGTGAGTTCTTCAAATCGTGCACTCAGTTCCCAGTCTGCTTCCGGTGTTCGTGCTTCAGACCATTTACCGATGCCGGGATCAAGAATAACCTGATCAATGTCGTAGTCTTCAGCCCGGTTCTGTGTCTGTCTGAGAGCTGATATACTTTCTTCAAATGAAATTGCGTCTCCGGGCAGGGTATTGGTTGCCATCAAAATCGCTGGTAGTCCAGAGTCCTGTGTGACCCGGGCGAGATTAGTATTTGAAAGACCGCTGATATCATTAATGCAGTCGATATCAAATCTGAGTGCTGCTTTAAGCACCTCAGGATACATGGTGTCGATGGAAACCGGAATGGGAAGATCTTTTATTTCTGCAAGGGCTGTGGTGAGCCGATCCTTTTCTTCACTGACTGAGATGGGGGGTGAAGATAAGGCAGTGCTCCGGGCACCGATATCAAGCATGTCGGCTCCCTCTTCGATGAGTCGGCAGGCGGTGTTGTACACATTTTCAGCCCTTACAAAACTTTGCTTAAAAAAAGATTCGGGGCTGATATTGATAACCCCTAATATCCGTACCGGGTTGCCGGTGCCTATGTGCAATGTTCCTACTTTGCAGGGTTGCATGTTTTTTGGTTTGCTGCTTTCCAGGTATTTTCCATAAGCGTTGCAATGGTCATCGGACCAACGCCACCCGGCACCGGAGTTAGGGCTGATGCTTTCTGAGACACAGCCTCAAAGTCTACGTCGCCACAGAGGTTTCCTTCGTCATCATAATTGATGCCCACATCAATGACAACAGCGTTGTCTTTTACCATGTCGGCGGTGACAAAACGTGCCCGTCCGATGGCACTTACCAGAATATCTGCTTCTTTGGTAATTTCTGAAAGATTCTCAGTTTTTGAGTGGCAGATGGTGACGGTTGCATTGGCGTTTAGCAGAAGAGCTGCCATCGGTCGGCCGACATCTACGCTCCGTCCGATTACGACAGCACGTTTTCCTGTAAGGCTGATATCGTAATCTTCAAAAATTGTCATAATGCCACCGGGTGTGCAGGGCACAAAAACCGGTTCGCCGGCGAAGAGTTTTCCCATGCTTAAGGGGTGGAATCCGTCCACATCTTTATCAGGTGAAACCGCTGCAATTACAGCAGGGGTATCAATCTGTTGTGGAAGCGGGAGCTGAATCAGGACACCGTTCACTTCCGGGTCGTTGTTGAGTTTTTCAACGGCTTCAAGTACATCAGCTGTTGTGACATCTCCGGGAAGAACTACACCGACTGATCGAATACCCACGCTTTCACAGGCCCGGTGCTTCATACGCACGTACATCTGTGATGCCGGGTCTTCACCGATGATAATGGTGGCAAGGCCAGGAGTAAGGCCTGACTCTGCAATTTTTTCCCTGAGCATTTCCAGTCTTGCGGTGGAGAGCTCTTTTCCATCAAGTATCATGCGTTTGGGTAGAGTGAGTAGCTGGCTGCAAGAGCTGTTACTTCGGCTTTGACTTCAGAGATCGCCTTGGTGTTGGTGATATCTTTGAGCACAACCGAAATCCAGTCAGCAATCTGGTGCATCTCATCTTCTTTCATACCACGTGAGGTGACGGCCGGAGTACCAATGCGAAGACCACTGGTGACAAAGGGACTGCGTGTTTCCCGTGGGATAGTATTTTTATTGACAGTAATACCTGCCTTACCGAGGGTAACTTCAGCTTCCAGGCCGGTGATACCCTGTTTTGTAAGGTCAAGGAGCATCAGATGGTTATCAGTACCGCCGGATACGAGGTCAAAGTCATTTTCAATAAGGGTGGCTGCCATTGCCTGTGCATTTGCAACGATCTGTTTTGCATATTCTTTAAATTCAGGTTTGAGAGCCTCTTTGAAGCAGACAGCCTTGCCTGAAATGATATGCATCAGTGGGCCGCCCTGCTGGCCGGGGAAGACGGATCGGTTGATATCTGCTGCGTATTCCTCGTCGGCCATAATGGCACCGCCACGGGGTCCACGAAGAGTTTTGTGGGTCGTGGTTGTGGTAATGTGTGCCACTCCGACAGAGGTCGGGTGCATGTCACCTGCGATAAGACCGGCGATGTGGGCGATATCTGCCATACAATATGCATCGACTTCGTCAGCAATTTCACGGAACGCCTTGAAGTCAATAATGCGTGGGTAGGCACTGGCACCACAGATGATCATCTTTGGTTTGAGTTTGCGTGCCTGTTCTGCAATTACCGCATAATCAAGGCATTCAGTCTCGGAGTCAACGCCGTAGTGGTGTGCATCATACCATTTTCCAGTGATGTTAACCGGTGAACCATGGGAGAGGTGACCGCCCTGGGCGAGATCCTGAGCGAGCATTTTGTCCTTATGCCCCATGTAAGCCATATATACAGCCTGATTGGCGTGGCTTCCCGAGTGGGGCTGAACATTTGCGTATTCTGCACCAAAAAGTTTACAGAGGCGGTCGCGGGCGAGGTTTTCAACTTTGTCGTGGAATTCACAGCCGCCATAGTAGCGTTTGCCAGGATAGCCTTCAGCATACTTGTTGGTCATGATTGAACCGACTGCTTCGAGCACTGCCCGGCTGACCACGTTTTCGGACGCGATCAGTTCGAGACCGTACTTTTGCCGGTCATATTCATCGCTGATTATTTCACAGACTTCTGGATCAGAATCGGCCAGATAAGACATGTGGTGACATATATAACTGATAAGAATATAGCTTTTCGTAAGATGTGGGGAAATCATGACCCTGAGAGGCACTTATTTCAGAGATAAATGGTGGTATTAAACGTTTTTTTCGCATCAAAAGACGTAAAGATATTAGCATAGAAGAGCAATGATATTCTTTAAGGAAGTCCTATGACTGAGAATGATGGTATCATCAGGGACCTTGAGCATGTCGTCGAAGAGAAATCGCGGGAGATACAGATGCTAAGGGATAATATTCATAACCTCAACACGGGGAATATTGTATCGAAAGAGGAATTTACAGCCCTTGAACACAAATTCGCAGAGACAGAGAGTCTGGCAAATGGCCTGATGTCTGAACTTCTTGATTTGCGGGCTGAATTCAGGAATCTTGAAAGTATTCTCGAAAAACGCATTGAAAAAACTCTGAAAGCCGAGATTGCAGCGTTATCAGACGGTCTTTCCGTTTCGGAAGAGATTGAGACTGTCATCGTCCGTGAAAAGACTGTTTCTGTCAGTGAAGAATGCGTTGATGATGTTTCTCCCGAAGAAGTAATGATTATGCAGCCCGATGGCACGATGAAAAGTGAACCCATGGAAGGCGAAGGGATGATCGTTGCTGACGGCAGGCGTACGGTCAAACGGCGGACTGCAGCACGTGATGCAAAGCCCCTGATTATGGCCGACGAAGAAAACGATACCATCGAAATCCGCAAAAAAAGATAAACAGGAGTCTCTCGCTTGTATATCACTGAGCTGGAGATTGACAACTTCAAGTCTTTTGGAAAAAAGACAAAAATACCCTTTTACGAAGGTTTTACTGTCATTTCCGGTCCAAATGGATCCGGTAAAAGTAATATTATTGACAGTATTCTTTTCTGTCTCGCACTTTCCGGTGCCCGTGGACTCCGCGCCGAAAAACTGACGGATCTCATTAACCTCAACAGTGGCAGAAACACTGCCGAGGTCTCAATTACCTTCTCAGATGGTACCAGGATACGCCGCCGTATAAAGCGAACGAAAAACGGCTATTACAGTTATAACTACCTTGATGACCGCCTCTGTAAACAGGGGGATATTGTCGAGTTTCTGTCAAAAATTGGCGTAAAGGCTGAGGGATATAATGTGGTGATGCAGGGCGATATCACTCGTATTACCGAAATGCGTGACATTGAACGTCGTATTATTATTGATGAAATCGCCGGAGTAGCTGAATTTGACAAAAAGCGAAGCCAGGCTCTTGGTGAACTTGAGATTGTCCGTGAAAGAATCGAGATGGAGGAGTTGCTGCTCCATGAACTTGACCTTCGCCTGAAGGCTTTGCAAAAAGAGCGTGAACAGGCTCTTGTATACCGGCAATGGCAGGATCATCTTGAGCTTCATCAGGGATGCCTTTCTGTTGCACGCCTGAATGAGAAGAAAAAAGAGTTCACTGCTGTTTTGACATTGCGGGACGATCAGAAACAAAAAATTTCGGTCGTCCGTGAGAATCTTTGTTCTGAGGTGGAGCAGATCCATTTCATTGAGGAAGAGATCCGGGGCATAGATGCTGGCATTAATGCGAAAAGTGGTCCTGAATATCTTGCTCTGCTTTCATCACTGGAAGAGGCAAAAGGTGCAATTCGTGTTGCAGAACAGTCGATTGAAAGATTTAAAGCTGAAAAAGAGCAGAATCTTGCTACTCTTCAACTGGTTTATGCCAACCGCAAACGGGCTGAAACAAGGGTGGCCGAATGCACGAAAAATATACGGGAACTCTCAATCGACCGTTCTAATATCAGTATGGAACTTGCCTCAGTCCGGACTGAGAAAGAACTTGCAGAGACGAAACTTTCCAAAGAAAGTGCGGACAGTGAGGGCGCCAAAGAAAAGCTATTCGAACTGATGAGCAGCCTTGAGGAACTTCGAAAAGAGCGTGCTGACCTGCAACATGAGCAGGATATGCTTATCGAAAAGATGCGAATGCGTTCATCAGAGACAGAACGACTCGATAAGCAGATGGCCCTGCTTGATGAGGAGTCTCGTGAGAAAAAGGAACAAATAGCAGAATACACGGCACTCATTCAGAGTAATTTAGAAGAGAAAAAAATTCTCGATCAGGTGCTCTCACGGGCAGAGGGGGCTCTGTTTAAGGCACGTTCTTCACAGGAAGACTGCCGGCAAAAAGTTCAGTCAATTGATCGTGACATCATGCGCCTTGAAGCCCAGCAGCATGCTGCCGGGGGAGTGGGTGGACAGGCCCTGGAGGCAATCCTTGGTATGGATGGCGTATACGGAACGGTCGCACAACTGGGAAAGGTGTCGAAAAAATATGCGACTGCTCTTGACATTGCCGCAGGCGGCAGACTTCGGTATGTGGTCTGTGAAAATGATGCTGTTGCTGCTGCCGGGATCCGGTATCTTAAGGAAAATCGTCTGGGTAGGCTGACTTTTCTGCCATTAAATAAATTAAAGCACCAACAACTTCCCCCTCTGCGTGATCCGGATGTACTTGATTATGCCGTGAATCTTCTGGAGTATGATCCACTCTTTGATCCGGTATTTTTACAGGTGTTTGCTGCGACAGCGGTCGTGAAAGACCTTGCTACTGCACGAACGATGATGGGGAAGTACCGGATGGTTACTCTGGAGGGAGACCTGCTGGAAAAAGGCGGTGCAATGACCGGTGGTGCGCAGAAGAAAAAGATGGCAGGTTTTGGCGTATCATCAGATGCTGAGCTGGAATGTCTCTATACTGAACGTTCTGGTATCGAGGCCGATTTAATCGAGCTGAATCAGGCAGTTGAACGGTATACCAAAGAGAGCGAGGAACTTCGGGGGAAGCGCCGGGCGATCGATGAGGAGCTCTCCAGATATGCACTCTTAAAAGACGAGTATGATCGGCGTATTGAGAATCTTCAGGATGAAAAGGCGGGCATAAAGAAATACCTTGAGAACGCGGAACGTCATGTATCTGGTGGTGGGAAAACTCTGGGAGAGATTGAAGCTGATGTAGAATCTGTTCAGAATACCATTAGTTCCGTTGAGGGTGAGATTGAAACGATTCAGGGCCGGTTGAAGGGAACAGCAATTCCTGAGCTTTCAGTGCAACTCGATCGTCTGCGAAAAGATGCTGCTGATATCGAACAACGCCTGCGTAACAAAGATGCGGATATTACTGATGAACAACGTGACCGTCAGCATTTCTCCGGTCGGGTTGAGGATCTGAACAGTGAGTATGATGACCTGAATCGAAAGAATGAGAAGATTGAGGTAGATGTTGCTACTGCCAGGGAAACAATTGATTCCGCGACACTGACCATCGGCGAACTTGAAGAATCACAAAAAATGTTTTCTGCTGAGCTTGAGGGGATGCGAAAAGAACGTGATGCCTGCTCTGAAAAAATTCGTGATGTGGAAAAGCGTATGCTTGAATTTAAAGGGGATGAAGAGCGTATTGCCCTTCAGATTAGTTCGTTACAGGAACGTGAGTCGGCACTTGAAATTGAGATTTTTACCCTTGAAGATGGGGTTGGAGACGTAGAAACCGATCTGACGGTGGAGGAGATTGGAAAGGAGATCGGTCGAGCTGAGCGTGAACTGAAAAAAATTGGTGCGGTGAACATGCTTGCGATTGAGGAGTATGAGCGCGTAAATACCAAGGCGACCGAACGCACGGAACGAAAGGACATTCTCTCGACTGAGCGAACCAAACTGATTGAACGCATTGAGCATTTTGAGCAGCTGAAATATGATACTTTTATTGAGGCATATCGGGCGATCGATGAAAACTTCCGGAAGATCTTTGCCCGCCTGACTGAAGGGACCGGGCAACTGGTACTTGAGAACGAGGAGGATCCATTTAGTGGTGGTATGACATTTGCCGTAGAACCTCGTGGGAAGAAAGTACGGCTCTTAAATTCTCTTTCCGGTGGGGAGAAATCGCTGACAACGCTTGCCTTTATTTTCGCGATTCAGCAGTATATGCCTGCACCGTTCTACGCTCTTGACGAGGTAGATATGATGCTTGATGGTTCGAATGTTGAACGAATTGCGTCGATGATAAAGGAATTATCTGCAAATGCTCAGTCTATTTGTGTATCACTTCGGAAACCGACGATTGATTGTGCTAATCAGATTCTTGGCGTCACTGCCCGTCAGGACAAATCGACCTATGTGACTGGTGTAAAGAAACATGCCAGCTGAAGAGTTGCTCATTGAGGAGCCAATCGAGATTCTTGTCAGGATGGTTGAATCCGGCGAGATTGACCCTTGGAACATCGATATTGTTGATGTAACTGATAAATTTCTGGCAGAACTTGAGCGCCTGAAAGCACTTGACTTGCGAATTTCAGGACGGACTCTCTTCTTCTCAGCAACGCTTCTTCGCATGAAATCTGAGTATCTTGGTGAAGAGCCTGAAGAGGATGAAGGTGAGCTTTTTTCTGATGATGATTTGTTTGGGGATGGTGATGGTGAAGGTGGTTTTGGTGATAATTATGATGATTTTGGAACCTTGAACTCGATTGAGCGGTTGGAATGGGAGATTTCCCGCCGGATTAAGCGCAAGGAGAAACGCCGCCGTCCGGTCACTCTCTATGAACTGATCACTGAATTGAAGACTGCTGAAAAGCTGGAACGGCGTCGTATGCGGCGACGTAGTACTATTGAGCCGATTCTATTCGAAGCTGAGGACATTATTGGTGTCGCACATGAGGAAGATTTTGAAGACGCGACTCAAACGGTTCTTTCAACATTTCGGTCTTGTTGCTGTGAAGGTTTGGTTGAACTTTCTGCTCTTTGCCGTGAGATGGATCGGGATATCCCCTCTGTGTATCTCCCCCTTCTTTTTCTTATGTACGAGGGCGAACTGCTTCTGACGCAAAAAGAAATATTTGGTGAGATTTGGGTCTCTGAATGGCGTGCAGAGATTGCTGAAGAATTGTAACCTAAAATTATTGGCAAAACGTCCGTTACAATTCTGATAATTTGCAACTTTTAATTAGATAATTTTGGGTGTGGTGTATATTTCTGGAAAAAAGGTCGAATTCAAGTCAATTCCTGGGGGCAAATCAAACAGTTTATATCAAAGTCCCACGAATATAGTAGAGCGCGCCAAGGGTTGGGAGAAT
>CAZBGM010000024.1:0-13977 GCA_964491505.1 uncultured Methanomicrobiaceae archaeon
TCTACGATCTGGTGGTGAGTTCAGAGGCGTATGGCAAGGAAGAGCTTGCGACGATCGTGGACTGTGCTATCTGTCAGATACCGTCTGAATAGATCAGACTGTTCCTCTTCACTTTCAGATTATATCTATTACTTTGTAATTTTTCTCGTGCCTGTTTAGAAAAGAAGAATCTTAAGACTAATCAGGATTAAAATAATTCCACCGAGTATCTCTGCTTTTGAACCGATCTTTTCACCAGCCAGATTACCTCCAAAAAAACCGGCGAAAGATAAGATCAGGGTGACAATGCCGATGATAATGGCCGGACCAAGGATGGGCGTGCCAAGAACAGCAAAACCAAGACCTATTGCAAGGGCATCTATGCTGGTGGCGACTGAAAGGATCAGTATGATAGCGGGTGATGTGTAGTCTGTTTGTCTTTCATCCACACCAGTGATACCTTCATAGCACATCTTTGCACCGATCACAAAAAGGAGTAGAAAGCCGATCAACGGTGCCCAGAATGTGACGAAGTCCGAAATGGCGATTCCGGCAAGATAGCCGATTATCGGCATGCCGGCCTGAAATATTCCGAAACAGATGGCAAGTGTAAGAGCGATCTTCGTTCGGTTTTTTGTGATGACAACTCCCGCTGCTACGGAAACAGTAAAGGCATCCATTGCGAGTGCGACAGCGATAAAGAAAACTGTGAAAAGGTCCATGCGAAAATTCTGATAAGAAATAGGATGAATAGAGGGATAAGTGATGATGTTGCGGGTGGAATTAAATATAAAATTGTTGAATGTTTATTCAGTGTCAATTGGATTTATGAAGCATTTTCCAGCTAATTAATCAGCGTAATGCTTAATCTGAGTTATATGAGTGAATTGGCAAACTTTGGATATAAAAGAAAGTATGCATTTATCTTTGCTGACCGTTTTCAAATGTGATTTTTAATTTCTCTCTGAAGATTCTTTTCCTTATAGAGGCTACATCCCACGCCCACAGGCATCATCAATAGTATCAAAGATCAGTTTTTGTTCCCGGAACGGGAAAAGATGACCTGCCCCTTCAAGAATGTGGAGTGTCGATTCCGGTACATGTTCGCTGAGATGGCGGGCGTAGTCCACCGGTACCAACTGATCATCAGTCCCGTGGAAGATGTGAATCGGGAAGAGAATCTCAGACAACTGAAATTCCCAGTCCACATAATGTACGGCCGCATCGGTCGTCACGCCCAGACTGCCCTGCCTGAATGCTTCATGCTCCTCAGTAAGGAATAATTCTTTGAAACCGGGAGCGGATGCAATCTCTGTATCTGCATCACCCATGGTTTTTAACAATGATTTGAAGTAGGATTCAGGTATGTGCTTTTCACTCAGACCCATCAGGTCAAAGAAAAGTTTAAAGAGACGAGGGTGTTCTTTTGAAAGACCGACTGACATCCGGTCCAGTGGAGATTTAATATACTGTTCAGCACCAGGCATCTCGATAAAGCTAGTGTAACCGGCGAAACTCATATTGAAAAGCAATTGTTCCGGGATAGCATAGGCACAGACGGTGGTATGAGCACCGCCACCTGACCACCCGGTAACGCCGAACTGCTCAATGCTGAGGTGATCGGCGAGCTGGAGAATATCCTGTGGATAGTCCAGTAACCTTCTGCCTTTGAGGTAGGTGGACTCTCCCATTCCGGGGCGGTCTGTCGAGATAATCCGGTACCCCCGCTCTTGTGCAATTTCATGAAAGGTCTGTCCTTCCACTCGTGATCCCGGGCCACCGTGGGCGTGGAAGATTGGAATACCATCCGGGTCTCCGTATTCATTATAGGCCAGTGTCCGGCTGTCCTGAAGAATGAAGTGTTCTGGGTTCATAGGCTCAATGATAAGGATATGACCGGGGGTAGATTAAGGGTTCCTTTTATTTTCCTCTCTGTCTGTCCTGACATATTTTTTCAGAGTCCCAGATACTCAATTAACCAGAATACTATAATTCCCGCAACCATACAAAGTGGGATAACCACCGTTGGTGAAAGCCTGAGCAGTTCCGGCAGGGTAGTAGTGTTGAATGGCCTGGCTGCCCATATGCCGTTTTTGAGCTTTGGGAATAATCCGGCAAATAGAGCTGTTCCAATAAGAATGCCTACAGCCCCGCCAAACAGGGCATCGAGTGAGCCCTGGCCGATAGCTCCGGCAACAGTACCGGGACAGAATCCTAATAGGGCAAAGCCAACGCCAAATATTAGTCCTCCGATGACCGATGTCCCCAGGCCACGTTTGACGACATGCTGTTCTGTCAGTCCGAAGTGTCGGGAGATATAGAGAAGCGGCATCGCAACCAGTACTGCAGCGCCAATGACTTTTATGACCGTGAAATCAGTGAGTAGCAACTGTCCTTCAATTACTTCATAGGTTGTAACACCACCCTTCTGGAGCAGAAAACCAAAACAGATTCCAATCAGGAGACCAACGATAAGCTGAGCGCTGCGATGGGATCGGATGTTTTCAAACATACGTCAAAGCCCCCCGGCAAGTGCAAAGGTGATCATCGCGGTTGCGATACCTCCTAAAAAGAAGAAACAGACTGTTACAATACTGGTTACTGAAAGCTGTGCCATTCCTGAAAGACCATGACCACTGGTACAGCCACCAGCCCAGCGTGCTCCAAAGCCTAACAGAATGCCTCCAATAAGTGCTACAATCCATCGAAACATTGGATTTGCTGAGAACGTAGCAGCAAAGAGAGGGGGAACCCACTCAACTGCAAAGACCCCGGAGAGCGATGAAGAGACAAAGGCACCGATAATAATCCCAAACACCAGTATCCAGTGGTAATCGGCAGTGGGAGGATAGCTCTGGTAATATTCATTCTGATCAACAGCGGTTCTGTTCGTAATTTTTCGAATCATACCGGCTGTCTTATGAAACGAGGTCGAACACCCAAGTGGGCGGTTGACCAGCAGAAATGACAGCCAGACCAGTATGCCAATGCCCACTCCGCCTACGTAGGGTGACCAGAGAGGAAGCGTCAATGCATTCATTCTATTTTCACTATCCAAACCAGAAGGGTCAGATATGATACCATTGGCAGGTGAGGTTTTAATGGTATTGTCCTTTCTTCTAAATTGATGGGAACGGACTGGTACTGCCCTTTAAATCTGACAATGTGAGTCTTGCCTGATTCAGACCAGAATAATATACGCAATAATTGCGAAGAAAAACGCAAGCAATAAAATAGTAATGCCCAGTGGACCGGCAAAGTAGAGCATCGTATTGACTGACCCGGCAAGCTGTGAGATGCGCTGTGACCCGAAGACTACGATTCCCATAACGATTCCACTCGAACCAGCTGCTTCGGCTTCCGAGAGGTCATCACGTGCCATTGAAATCGCTTCTTTCATATGGGGCCAGATCTCATCTGCCGGGATGCGGTACCCCACGGGGTTTCTGCCGGTCATGGTATTCACCACATGGGAATCGGTGGTCATAATCTCACATTCATCTACCATATCCAGTACCCGTTGACGCAGGTCGTCACGAACTCCTGATTCGATATTGTTGCCGTCAATTAAGACAAAGGCTGTGGTCTGGTCGCCAGCCTGTATGAGCAGAACCTGAATGCCCTGATCGCCGAATCCTTCTTCACGGGAGAATGGTGGAAACAGGTGGGATGTACCGATAGAAAGTGGATAGTTATCAACTCCTGCTTCTCCGGCACAGGCTGACTTGGTGGCGAGTAGATATTCATGAGCTGTCTTTGATCCGGCCATTACGGGACTGGTAAATTCCACCATCGCGTTATGGGCATCAGCAAAGGCAACATGATTGAAAAACCGGTGACCTTCACCCATGATAGCCAGACAAAGCGGGAAGTCAAGATCCTCGGTCATCTTTGGTGACCGGGTCCCAACCAGAAGGATAGTATCACCAAACCGCTGTGCCAGCACACTGACTGTACCACACTTATAGCGCCGGGAACGTCCGGCTGTTGAAGAGAAGACTCTATCACTCTTTTGGCCCTGCCGGATGGTCGTGGCAAGTTTGTCGACTTCACTTTCAGACACGATATTAAAATCGTGTGTAGCACATCCATGGGCTACGAAGATATCTTTTCCAAATGCTTCGCTGAGGACATTGGGAAGATTGCCCCCGCCGATCTCACCCATTGGGCCGGGATGGACATTCGGCACGGTAAATATTGTTTCCTCTTTTCCTTCACGCCTAAAGAAAATGCTGGTCTGGGGGGTATAGACCTCTTCTCCGATGTCCCGGAAGAAATCCTCCAGGGCCCGTGAGCCGTCTGTATTGTGGGCGATAAAGGCGTTGATGAAGTTAAAAACATTGATATTGTGGTTTTTCTTCAGAGGACGGGCAACGACGTGGATAAAAAGCATCAGGCCTAAGAGGAAGAAGATATGGAAGACTCCTGTAAGCCAGAGAAACCCTTCGCCAAAGTAGTAATAGCCGGCGATGATGCCGACGCCACTCTGGAGGAATGCCGGGAGAATCATGTGTGAGACATGATAATCGGCGACGGCAACCAGTGTGATGAGGCGCATCCAGAAGACAAAGCTGAGGGCGATGGCATATAACACCCAGAATGTGCCGGGAATGATCAGAAAGATGGGGAACAGGCCGATCAGAATCGCAAAGACTGTGCAGGCCAGACATAAAAGTGCTGAGCGGTTTGGGGTGATTTTCGCCCCAAAAGCCCGGACAAGTGGCGCAGTGAACAGAAAGGCAACGAACGCTGGCAGAACAAAACCGAAGGTGCCAAAATACTGGACTGAATGGTCTCTGATGAGTGCGCCGACATCAATGATAATGCCGAGTAAGAGAATGAGCAGGAGTGAATAGGGCCAGGAAGGAGCCCGAAAGAGGTATCTGGTCAGTCCCTCCATCTTTGATTCGCCTGATGTTGTCATTGATTCTCCTCGTACTGGGGTGTTGGCGTTCTGAACGGTTTTGTGAAGGTTATTGTGTTGGCAGATTGCCAAAATGTTGCCGGTAGCGTACCAGGGTTTCGTCCCAGGTTGGAAGGTTTGTCTGGCATCCTACGGACTCAACCGCGAAACTTGCGGTTACAGTGCCTATCTTAGCGGCTGTCAGGGCATCTATTCCCTGTTTGTAGGCTGTAAGAAATCCTGCACGATAGGCGTCACCGGCACCGGTGGGATCTTTGAGTTCAACCGGCACAACCGGTATGGTGTGCACGTTGCCATCAAAAAAGATCTCACTCCCGTTTTTCCCCCGGGTAAAAATTGCCAGTGGTACTGATTCGGCTAGTTGCTTCTTGGTGATCCCGATGGTTTTCACCATGCCATTGACCTCAAACTCGTTTGCAAAAAGGATATCAGCATTATCAATGATGGACGTGAGTTGTTCCTTTGAATAAAGCAGGAGATCCTGACCTGGATCAAAGGACGTGAACTCACTCTGTGCTGCAATTTTTACATTGAATTCCGGATCAGCGGTTGCCATATGGACGAATGGAAGATTCGGGGCTTCTGCTGTTTGAAAATGCCTGGATGCTCCCCATTCAAAGTAGGTGACCTGATCGCCTGCCTGATCATTATACAGGAAACATGAGGAGGAATTTGCCCCTTCGACGTGAAAGAGTCGTTTTGTTATGCCAAGGGAATCCATCCATCGGTCGTAGGCACCGCCATTGAAATCATCGCCGACACAACTTACGAGCTCGCTCTGTCCTCCGAGTTTCGCTATGCCGGCAGCGATATTGGCTGCTCCGCCACCAAAGAAGACCTGATGGTCGAGGATAATAGTGGAATGGTTCTTCTCAGGGAGACCGGGTACAAGGAAGATATGATCTGTTGCCGTATGCCCGACTACTGAGATGGGTGGCATTCCTTAGAGCTCCTTAATTTCAAGGACCTCAAGTGGGACATCACGAAGGGCTTTTCCAACCACTGATTTCGCGATACGGACTGCATGTTCTTTTGATTCGGCCTTGAATACTTTCATCTCAAGATTCAGGCCAATAAGTCCTACATTGGCGACCAGAAGGCCGTTGTTAAGTTCATTCTCACAAAATGGGCATTCGATCTGTCCAATCTCAATCTCTACAAATTTTGCGGATGGATTCAGCCGTTTTCCTGCCTCTGAGATGGCAATGCCGATGGCATCGTCAAGTGTTTGTACATCACGGATAATCCATGCTGATTCGAGTTCTACCAGATAGTCTGTCATTATAATTCCTTTGTTTTCGTCTTTAAAGTGGTTAGTATAAGATTGTTGTATCTTATCTACCAGATATTCTCGTGCAGGTGTTCTGAGAGCAGCATTTTATCAGGGCGTGTCGCCGGTGTTTTCCCATGACCCAGAGCGATGATGGCAAGCGGTCTGATATGTTCTGGCAGGTCCAGGACTTCCCGGATACCATCATCTTCAAATGCTCCGGTCCAGCAGGTCTGGAGCCCTTCGGCATGCGCGGCAAGCATCAGATATGTTCCGGCAATTGTTGCATCCTGGAGGGCATAGAGTATCCCCCGTTCCCCATACTGAGACATGGACCGTATATAGTTTGCACAGATCACCAGGAGCACCGGTGCGGTTATCAGGTGTTCCTGTTGGTAGCTGATATCATATAGATCCTCTTTAATCCCGGGATCGGTCACAATAATGATATCCCATGCCTGCCGGTTTCCGGCAGTCGGTCCAAACTGCGTAACGTTCAGGAGTCGAATGATCGTTTCAGTGTCAACATCTTCATCCGTATACTCACGTACCGATCGCCGTGTCTGCAAAAAGGTGGTAAATTCAGATGAGTTCATTGGTCTTAAGGAATTCCCAGGCGTTTTGCGCCGGTGTTGTTGCCTGACTGATAGCTTCACCAAGTTTTGATGCAGCGCTGTCAAACGCTTCATTTTCAAGCAGTGAAACGACCTGAGCGATGATCTCTTCTGCTTTGATAAACTCGTTGGCTTCGGTCACCCTGTTGGCAAGACCCAGATTCACTCTGATTGTATCGAGATATTGCAGGCAGAGTTTTCGTGCACCATTCTGTTCAGAACCGGACAGATCACCGGCAAGGAGGATGAGTTTTGAAGCGGTCATCATATCGGTCTTTGACTGCTCTGAAAAATGGTATAGCTGGACGGCATTCTTTGCATTCATATGATCAGATCCTGATTAATTTAAGAGGTAAAAGATATTGTGCTCCAAAGCCGGTTACATAATCACCAGACCCCGGGGCCAAAAAATTATTATTTGGAACCTTTGATGGATGTCTGGGAACGTTTAATCCTGCGTCTGAAGCGCGGGTCAACCTGAGGTGTGCTCTGACGGCGTCCTCTGCCGCGACCTCCCCGACTGTCATCCTGGGTCTTTTTGATAGCTTTTTTGAGTGTGTTCCCTGACTTAAATCGCTGGTTTGGGCCAGGCTTTTTGTATGCCTCTTCTTTTGCCGGGACAAGACGAATCTGTCCGGCCACGTTTTTAATCTGACTCCACTTGGTCGTTCCAGTTTTTCCCATGGTACTAATCTCATTATTATTGCCATTCTGCGTTCTTAATAATACCGCTATCTGTGGTGATCCGGGGTGAATGTAAAACCTGGATGGAAGTGTCGTATGGGTTCTTCCACTACGTAACATGATGAGGATGAGGTGATGAGAACTGCCTTGGTCACCTGTGGGTATACCCCGGGTCCGGACGAAAGGAAGTTTGACTGAATGATTCTGCCAATGGAGTGACGGAAAATTCATATATCTCTCCTGATCTCGCATTTTTTTCGTTTTCGTTTTCGTTCTGATTGGGGCTTTGTTCTATATTCTCTCTGGTCATTCAGATCACTGGTATCTGATCACCCTGAAACAATACCTTCAATGAGATGGGCAGTCATATTCTTCTGGAATGAGTGATCTGTCACAACAGGGCTATGTTTTGGCTTTCACCGGTAACGGAAAAGGGAAAACAACGGCGGCACTGGGGACGTCGTTACGGACACTCCTTGCCGGAAGAAAGGTCTTTTTTGGCCAGTTTATCAAGGGAAAACCGACGGCTGAATTAAGCCTGGGGGACTATTTCCCCGGATTTACCATTCGCCAGTTTGGACGGGGGTGCTTTGTGAGAAACGATCCATTGTCTGAGGACATCCAGTGCGCGCGTGAAGGACTGTCCATCACCCGTGCTGCTCTCTGCTCAGGTGAATATGATCTGGTGGTGCTGGATGAGGTATTTGTGGCGCTTTACTATGGTCTGCTGGAAAATGACGATGTGCTGACCCTTCTGGAGAGTAAACCGAAGCATGTGGATATTATTCTGACCGGCAGATATGCATCTGATACAATTCTTGAAAAGGCGGATCTGGTGACGGTCATGGAGAAAAAAAAGCATTATTTTGATCAGGGTGTACGGGCACGTGAGGGAATAGAATACTAAAGCCGGAGGAATCATCCGGCAACACACTATTCAGATATTCATTCAGAGATTTGCCGGATCCTGTACTGCCGGGCAGAAGTTACAGATAGAGTGAAGAATTTCTTCCTCCTTGTCACGAATCGGGCAGAGGATCTCCCCGTTCTCTTTTTTTACCCGAAACCCGCCGGGAAACGGAGTGCCGATGGGATGCCCGGTTTCATCCAGCACAAACATCGTAAACGCACTGAGCAGATAATAAAAAAGCTGATCTGTTTCAGTTCGCCGTGGCAGGTTGTCGTGAGATGGTTCTTCTGTTGCTGTTTTGCATCCGTCAGGAATCATGGCACAGAAGGCCAGAAACGTTTCACGATCGGATATCGGGTCACTCATCCCGGCAAACCTGCTGTTTCGTTTCAGCACCAACAGGCGGTGATGGCGGCCAAATAACCATTCATCGGCATATGGCCGGAATGCTTCCCGGTACGGATTGGGAAGGCAATCGACCTCCCGCCTGATTCTGGTACTGATGACCTGGAGTTCATATCCTGAATACTGTTCAATGACCGTTCCGATAACCGTGCCAAGCTCTCCTTTGGTCTGGCAGGATGAAAGAGCCTGAGCCGTACGGTCCGGATTGGTCTTCATAAGGCTGGTTATTTCAGCATGGCAGCAATTTCTGTCTTCAGAATGTCGCTGACCACTTTGCCGTCGGCCCGACCACGCATCTCTTTCATCACAACGCCCATCACTGGGCCAACGGCACGCATGCCCTGTTCGCTGACAAAGTCCTTTCGTTCAGTGAGTACCCGTTTGATCACTGCTGTGAGTTCATCGTTGTCCACCGACGGTGCGAGCGTTTTGATGGCTTCATCAAGCGCTGTCCCTTCAGCAAGGGCTTTTAATAATGCCGGGATTGCTTCTTTGGCTACCTTCCCGTCTTCGACTCTCGAAAGAAGATCAAGTATTTCCTCATCGCTGAGCCGGGTTGTTTCAGCACCTTCGCGGCTGATCTCACGGAGTGTTCCCAGAAGCGTTCGGGCTGCAAGAGTCGGTTTAATGCCTCGTTTCACTGCTTCTTCAAAGAGGGGCATACGTGCCGAAAAGGCCATCTGCCTGGCTCTTGCGCTGTCAAAGCCGTATTTTGTCTCAAACCGGGCGGCTTTGGCGTTCAGTAGTTCCGGAATGGTAAGGAGATCCCACTCATCGGAGGTAATGGGGACCGGTAACACATCTGTTTCAGGATACATTCTGGCAGCGCCGGGCAATGGTCTCATATAGGCGGTGGACCCTTCTTCAAGCATCTTCCGGGTCTCTTCGGGCACGCCGTCAAAGGCCATGTTCGCGCGTCGCTGTACCTGGGAAATGGCACAGGTGGCTTTTTTCTTTGTGTCAGCAACAAGCACCACACAGTCCGGATCTTCAGCGTTCACCGCTTTCCGGAGGTTTTGTATCTCTTCTTCAGTAACGCCATAGGCCGGGAGTTCGTCGGTGTGGAAGATACCGCCAACACCACATTTCTTGGCATAATCGGCCATCTCACTTCCCAGGCGTCTCCCCGGTTCGATCTCTCTGCCGACAAGACCGGCAAATCCAGGCAGTCTGATAGCCAGAATGACCTTGGCTTTTTTCAGCACCTTTGAGCCGGTGGCGGAAAAGATTTCTGTGACGTCGACAACCTCATCGCCCACTGAGGCGTTTCGTTCCTGAAGTTCATCACGGATTTTTAGCAGACTGACCTGTCGCTGTGCCTCACGGCGGACGACCTCTTCAATAAGACCAAGGTCCTGAACACCTTTGACCTCGACTCTCGCTCCTTCTGCAATTGATATATTGACATCCTGACGGATAGTGCCCAGACCCCGTTTGACCTTCCCGGTCGAACGAAGCAGCATGCCAATCCAGGCAGCGACCTCTCTGACCTGTTCTGGTGTATTCATATCCGGCGCTGTGGTGATCTCAACAAGCGGAATTCCCAGACGGTCGAGTGAGAATACTTCATCCTCCACCCGCTGGGCGGCGTCTTCTTCAAGGCATATCGACTCGATACGTGCTCCTCCCGGGATCTCACCGTTGAGGGCAAGAAGTGCTGTACGCTGGAATCCACTGGTATTTGAACCGTCAATAACCAGTTTGCGCATCACATGAACCTGTTCCACCGGAGTCATATCCATCATCTTTGCGATGGTCAGCGTCAGATCAATGGCTTCCCGGTTTAAGGGGGCCGGTGGTTCTTCATCATTTTCAACGAGGCAGGTGGTGTCGAAGGCATAGTAGGTAAAGTAACGCTGTTTCTTCATCTCCTCTTCTGCTGCCCGGTCGATCTCGCCCATCTCACTGACCGTGGCCCGGAGGTACCGTCGAATCTCTCCGTTGTGTTCTTCAAACGGCCGAAGTGTCGTTGGACAGTGGCAGAAGAGCTTCTCACGGGTGTTGAGCTGCTGGTGGATCTCGATACCGGATTTCAGACCGAGAGCTGCATAATCCATCTCATGCTCCATGGGTGCTACACCTCCCCAGTTCACCGGCAATATTTTTCTGCATCATATACTCAATCTCATCCGGCATATCGGTCTGGCCAAGAACCCAGGCCAGTTTTACAAACGCAGTCTCCGGCAGCATATCTTCTCCCTCAATGATGCCTGAATCCAGCAGATCTCTGCCCGTATCATAGACCCGGTCACAGACCCGGCCCTGGAGACACTGAGAGGTCATTACAACCGAGGTTCCTTCCTCGTTCAGGTATTTTATTGCGCGAATACAGTCAGATGAGATGTGACCGAGTCCGGTTCCGGCGATCACCAGTCCCCGGTAATTTCCATAGGCACGAATCATCTCAGGATTCATGCCCGGATGGAACGTAAGCAGTCCGACTTTTTCTTCCATTTTTTCGAAGAGTTCCGGTTCTTTCACCGTTCCACGCCGGATGGCGTGAGGAGCAAGGTTTACGGAAAGGTCCGGATAGCTGACGGTTCCCAGGTCCGGATAACCAAGACTTTTAAAGGCATCCCGGCGTGATGTGTGCATCTTTCTGACCCGGGTACCCCGGTGAATCTGGCAGAAATCGTCATTTGATGTGCCGTGCATCACCACAGCGACCTCGCCAAGATCACTGGTTGCCACCGCCGCACTACATAATCCATTCATGAGATTATCACTGCTTGGCCGGTCTGCTGAACGCTGGGATCCGACAAAGACAATTGGCACGGGGGTTTTTACCATGAAACTGATCGCCGCAGCGGAGAAGGCCAGGGTGTCGGTTCCGTGGGTAACGATAATGCCCTTGGCACCGCTGTTGATCTCAGCATAAATCTTCCGGGCAAGTTCCTGCCAGATCGATGTTTTCATGTTCTCTGAAAGGATTGTCGCAAGCACATGAGACCGGCAGCGCGCAATCGAGGAGAGCCCCGGGAGTGCCCGCATAATATCATCAGCACTGAACTGACTGGTGACAGCACCGGTCCGGTAGTCAATCTTACTCGCAATCGTTCCGCCGGTTGAGATAATTGAGATCTCCGGCAGATTCTCATCCTGTGTAATGGGGGACAGTATGGGTTCCGGCCTTGGTTGCTGCGAAAGAAGACAGATATTGGTGGGGGAAACCCCGATATTGTAACCACTCCCGAGTTTTACGACGGCCATGCCGTTACGACTGGTAATATACGTTCCTTCATAGGTGGTGCCCGCGTAGGAGCAGGTGACCCGGTCTCCCGATTCATATGTCATGGTTAATGAGTTCCTCAGCCTGGGTTAGGAGGTTCTTTTCGGCTGTTTTGAAATGTTCTTCCTGTTTATCTGTCCAGGTTTGATCCGTTGTAAGGTTCGCTGCTGCCACTGTAAGGCGTTGTTTTGTGGCATCAGGTGCCGGACCGCCGGGAATATTTCGCATTGCAACGGATGCCTGTGGGTCAAGGGCGGCGGTGACGGTTGGCTCGTCAAGGCCAAGGTCGATAAGTGAAAGATCCCCCATCTCCTTTGCTGCTGCTTCGAGGGTTTCAAGTGTTATCGAACCGCTCCTGACCGCCCGGCCGATGATGTGATGGGCAAGACGGAACGGGAGATTATATTCACGAACGAGGAAATCAGCTAGATCTGTTGCCGTCGAAAAGCCCTTTCCGGCCTCTTCTCTCATCCGTTCATAATTAAATGTGGCCGTCTCTATCATACCGGCAAGGAGCACGACCGAATCACGGGTTGCACTGATGGCCGTCCAGAGGTGGGGTGTGAGTTCCTGGAGATCACGGTTATAGCTCATGGGAAGTCCCTTTGCTATCTCCTGGGCTGCGACAAAGGCACCGGTAACCGTACCGGTTTTACCGCGCATAATCTCAGCCGTGTCAGGATTTTTCTTCTGTGGCATAATGGAACTGGTTGAGCAGTAGGCATCGTTGAGGTTTACAAACGCAACAAAGGAGCTGCTCCAGAGAATCAGCTCTTCGCATATTCTGCTGATGGCTGTCATGAGGATGGAACAGGCACTGATTGCTTCGAGGGCAAAGTCCCGGCCCGCTACGGCGTCCATGGAGTTTGGGTGGGGCTCATCAAACCCAAGCAGCGCTGCCGTCATCTCCCGGTCCAGGGGGTACCCGGTTGCGGCAAAAGCTGCAGCGCCTAAGGGACAGGAGCTGATACGAAGAAGAGCATCCTGTACTCTCCCGAAATCCCGTGAAAATGCGGATTCATAGGAGAGCATCCAGTGGGCGAGGGTGGTTGGCTGAGCATGCTGAAGGTGGGTAAAACCCGGCATGACGGTCTCTGTTTCGGCACCGGCACGGGACAGAAAAACACCGCGTAGATGATTGATCTCAGATAACAGGCCGCACAATTCCTCTCTGAGGCGGAGGCGGATACAGGTAGCGACCTCATCGTTTCGTGAACGGCCGATATGCAACCGTCCCCCGGCGTCAGGGCCGACAACATCGATCAGGTGTCCTTCGATACCGGCATGAATATCCTCATGGGAGGTATCAAAAACTGATTCAGGAAGTCCTTCCCGGTAGAGATGTAACAATTCTTTCATGACTTTTTGTGCCGATACCTGGTCCACGATCTCCTGCCGGGTAAGCATCAGCAGATGTGCCATGTCTACGCGCAGGTCTGCCTCGGCAATCCATCGGTCGGCATCCATCGACGCAAGATACAAGGCGATGGTAGCGGATCGGTCGGCAGTAAGGCGTCCGGCGCGAATGTGATCACTGCTCATAGATGTCTGAAAACTCCTGCATACTACTTCGTCTGAAGGTCAGATTAAGAGTACGGTGATACACCCCCCATGTCCTGATTTTTTGGGACCTGTTCGTATCAACCATAAGCACAACAATGTCTGTCGGGTTGGCTTTTTGTTGAATGTCATTCTCCTTTTGTCTAATATGTGTATCAGCCCTTTCCTTAAAGTACAAACGAATCTCAGAAAGATCCAATGGTTTAAATATTGCGTTCTTCTGATCCACTTATACAATGAGCAGGTTCTCCTGCTGATGTAAGGATGGTATTTACTATGAAAATGACAAACCCATTTTCATCAAAACGTGTGAAGACTTCGTCTTCATCACCGTTTAACATGAAAAATAGTATTGGACTTGCTCTTGCCGGTCTTTTGGTCTGTTGCGCCCTTCTGGCCGCG
>CAZBGM010000024.1:14077-18608 GCA_964491505.1 uncultured Methanomicrobiaceae archaeon
TAGTATTGGACTTGCTCTTGCCGGTCTTTTGGTCTGTTGCGCCCTTCTGGCCGCGGGCTGTACCGGCACCGGAGAAGACACAACCACAGCACCGTCAGAGATTAATTTTGGCTATCAGCCCTCAACTCATCAGGTTGCCTATATGCTCGCGATGAATAAGGGATGGTGGTCAGAGACCCTCACACCATACGGGATTACCGTTGATAAGACAAAGAACGAGTTCCAGTTCCCGACCGGCGCTCCTGAAATGCAGGCAATGCTTGCCGGTCAGATCGATGTGGCCTATGTCGGTGCTGCACCGGTTATTTCAGCCTTAGCAAACGGACTGGACGCAAAAATTGTCGCTGGTATCAATACTCAGGGTTCAGACCTTGTTGTGCGCCCGGACCTTGACTACCAGTCCCCGGCAGATCTGAAAGGACTCTCTATTGCCACCTTCCCACGCGGCACAATACAGGACACACTCCTGAGAGGATGGCTTGCTGAGAATGGTCTTGATCCTGATACGGATGTCGACATCCGTGAGATGGGTCCCGGCGACGCGATAACAGCAATGACTGCCGGCCAGATTGATGCAACGTTCCTTCCCCACCCGGCACCAACGCTCCTTGTGGAGGACGGCGTCGGTAAGATCGTGGTCCACTCCGGTGAGATGTTCAAAGGGCACGCCTGTTGTGTGGTTGTGGTAAGTGGCAATCTGATCCGGAATCATCCTGAGATTGTTGAGGATATCATACGGACTCATATCCGGGCAACTGAGTATGCGGTGGCGAACCCTGATGAAGCAGCACAGACGTTCTCGGACTACACCAAGTATGACATCAATACCGTCAAAGCCTCGTTTGCAGAGTGGGACGGTCAGTGGATATCTGATCCGTCTCCTTACGTCGAGAGCACGATGGATTATGTGAATGAACAGGCATCGCTTGGTTATATTAAAAAGCCGCTTACCCAGGATGAGATCTTTGACCTCTCGTTCTATGAGAAAGTATCGGCCTGAACCACGACCTGAAGACGACGTTCCAACAACGTTTCTGAATTAGATTCGGATTCAGAACAACAATCAGAAGCAAAAGTCAGAACAAAACGGGTCGGAACGTTTTCCGGCTCTCTTTTTTTCCTACCGTGCAGAGGCGAATAAATGAAGTGGTCAGAAGAGTACAATACTAGGGTGAGCGCTTCAATAAATATTCAACGCCGCCTCATTTCACGGCAGGTCATATATCCACTGACTGCTATTGTCGTGGCGTTGCTTCTGTGGCAGGGGGCGGCGATGATCATCGGCAATAAATTTATTCTGCCGGGTGTCACCGATGTGCTTGCTGAGTCTGCTGATTTAATCTGGGGACCTGACGGGACACTGATACCTGATATCGGGGTGAGTCTGTATCACTTTGCCATCGGTATCGGTGCCTCTCTTGCGGTCGGTATTCCGGTCGGGATGCTGATTGGCTGGTATAAATCATGGGATATTGCTTTAAATCCGATCATTGAGATTCTCCGTCCGATTCCGCCACTGGCGTGGATTCCCTTTGCAATTATCTGGTTTGGTCTCACCCATTTTGCTGCCGGATTTATCATCTTTGTGGGAGCGGTCTTTCCGATTCTCGTCAATACCTATACGGGATTTAAGAATGTCCCGAAGGTCTTTGTGGAGGCGGCCCGGGTGCTTGGGTGCACGAAAAATTCCAGTCTGATTCGCAAAGTGGCTCTTCCTTCCGCCTTCCCCTCTATTATTGCCGGTATCAGGATATCGATGGGTGTCGGGTGGATGTGCCTTGTGGGTGCTGAGATTTTTGGTGCCGGTAGCGGAAAACTGGGCCTTGGCAAGAATCTCTGGACCTACTACAATCTTCACAACATGCCGGCGGTTGTTGTCTATATGATTGTGCTCGGACTGATTGGCCTTATTATGGATATGGGGCTTCGCTGGTATGTAAATCGCGAGATGCTCAAATGGCACGAGGAGGAGATGTAAGATGGGTGACGTAACTTTTCAGGGCCTTACGAAGGAATTCTGCCGTGAGGAGAAAGAGCCGGTCGTAGCCCTCGATAATCTTAACTTTGAGGTAGAAGACGGGGAGTTTATCTGTATCCTGGGGACTTCGGGGTGTGGAAAGACGACACTTCTTCGCATTGTTGCCGGTCTTGAAAAACCAACCCGTGGTGAGGTTCTGGTAGACGGCGTTCCGGTCGAAGGTCCGTCGCCTGAGCGTGGCATGGTTTTTCAGGAATATTCTCTTTTCCCGTGGCGCAATGTGCTGGAGAATATCGCTTTTGGGCTTGAGATGAAAAACATCCCGAAGGAGGAACGTCTCGAAAAGGCCCGTACGTATGTGAAACTCGTCAATCTCGAAGGGTTTGAGATGGCCTATCCCCATGAGCTCTCTGGTGGCATGCGTCAGAGAGTGGCAATTGCCCGGGCGCTCGCAAATGACCCCCAGGTGCTTCTCATGGACGAGCCCTTGGGGGCCCTTGACGCTCAGACAAGAAACCAGATGCAGCAGGAACTCCTGGAGATCTGGGAACGGGAGAAGAAAACCGTTATTTTTGTGACCCACAGTGTTGATGAGGCGGTTTATCTTGCTGATCGGATGGTGGTTCTTTCGCCCCGGCCGGGAAGAGTTGATGAGATTGTTTCTGTAGATATCCCCCGGCCACGCGATCGGACGACAGTTGCGTTTGGTGAAATACGTAAAAAGATACTGGACCGGCTTGAGGATCTCAGGGCAACCTCGTAAGGTTTATCAGCATATAGAACCACTTTTTAAAGCACTATTCCAGTATTGAGGAGTTTTAATAAATGGTACGAAAACCCGCAAAAATGTATCGGGCCATCACAAAGCCGTCGTATACCCGCCGTGAATATATGGGTGGTGTTCCCGGTTCAAAGGTCGTTCAGTTCGATATGGGCAATCTCAAGACAGATTTCCCGGTAGAAGTTTCAATACTTGTCGAGGAAGCATGTCAGATCCAGCACAAGGCACTTGAGGCAGCACGTATGAATGTCAACCGTAAGCTCCAGAGGGATATCGGGCGAATGAACTATCACTTCAAGCTTCGTCCGTACCCACACCAGGTGCTTCGCGAGAATAAGCAGGCCACCGGTGCCGGTGCTGACCGTGTTTCTGAAGGGATGCGAGCGGCGTTTGGTAAGTTGGTCGGTACTGCCGCCAGGGTGCAGGAAAAACAGAAGATTTTTACTGTCTATACTACTGCGGCAAATGCTGAGAAGGCCAAGATGGCTCTGAAAGGCGCTGGCTACAAGCTTCCATCGCCGACCCGTATTGTCATCGAGGATAAATCCGTTAAAGCATAAGTTCCCGAATGTAATCTTCGGGATCATATCTTTTTTCGTCGGTTTTGTGGCAGGTCTTTTCTGGTTCGTCGTTTACGCGTGCTGAAATCTTTATGGTTGAGTCCGCCCTATCACCATCTGTACGCACGATATCGTTACAGTAGGTGAAAAATAACATGCCAGATTTTGGAAATCCTTTCTCAGGGATGAAAGCCGACCGCAAACTTACCGATCAGGAACTGATCCGGGCTATCCGGTTTATGGTTTCAGCTGAGTATGAGGCAGTTCAGCTCTATGTTCAGCTTGCTGAGTCTACCGACAACAAACTCGCCCAGGAAGTTCTCTTAGACATCGCAGATGAGGAGAAGGTTCACGCCGGTGAGTTCCTTCGGCTGTTACACGAACTTGCTCCGGATGAGCAGGGATTCTATGACGACGGATATGCCGAGGTTGAAGAAGAGATTGAGAAGCAGAAATAACGGTTGTTTGGCTAAAGATTCCGCGCTTTCTATGCCGGACCATTTCTTCTTCTTTTTGATCTCACGTTTAATCCATTTCTATCACATTGTTCATTTGTACCAATCATGCCTACGGCGTTTCATTGCGTAGTCAGCACCAGATTCATGTAGATTTGAAAACCATATACCTTCAGGATATTTTCAGGACGATTTAAATGATACGGGAACGCTTTGCAACAGCAGCAGAACAGGCTCTTCTGGAGGCATCTCTCTCTCTTCCGGAAGATGTGGTGGCGGCGCTTGAGAATGCCTCCCGCCGGGAAGAAGATCCCGTCGCCCGGGCAGAACTGGCGACGATGCTTGAAAATCTCAGTGAAGCTAAGCGCCTTAAGGTTCCAATCTGTCAGGATACCGGAACACCGGTCTTCTACGTAACACTCCCGAATGGGTTTGTTTTCACGGACGAAATCTACAAAGGGATTGCCGAAGGGGTACGCCGGGCGACGAAGTCCATTCCGCTTCGTCCGAATTCCGTTGACCCCTGTACGCGGGAAAATTATGGGGACAATCTCGACAACGGCCGGTCGGTGGTCCATATCCGGCCGGGTCCCCGGTGTGAACTGACCGTGCTCCCGAAAGGGGGTGGCGGGGAGAATGTTTCAAAGGCCACCTCGTTTTTTCCGTCAGAGGTCCACCGGATCAAAGAGTTTGTGCTGGAAACGATGTGTGAAGCAGGCGGACGTCCCTGCCCACCGGTGATTCTGGGTGTTGGTAT
>CAZBGM010000025.1:0-2925 GCA_964491505.1 uncultured Methanomicrobiaceae archaeon
GTAGCGGAGGAGATGGGTAGGATTGTTGCAAAACAGGGATGGGAGATCTCTTTTCAGAGAGTGGCGGCTGAGTCAGGAGAACCGCCTTTGTCTCTGCTTCTGAACAACGTTCCCCTTGAGGAATTTGTGCCGCTGCCAAATCCTGATAAATACTGTGGGATGTCGTGTGCTGACTGTGGTGGGTCGGCTTGCAGTCCTACTGCCGGAAGTGGTGGATGCCGACGCTATGAGTCACTTCCTGAGTCGGTTTTCCGGCTGGCGATCCTAAAGGCCTGTGGCCTGAAGTAACAACAGTTTTGAAAATCTGTCTAAATGTTTATTGGCATCGAGAGAGTACAGATGAATAGAATTGCTATGAATGTTATACAAGAGATTTTGTTGCATCCTGAAGAATATTTCAGGTCATACTCATTAGAAGAGAAGGGATGGAGACTTCCTCTTCTGGTGGTACTTTGTGTCGGGATCTTTGCCGGGATTGGAGCTTGGCTTGCCAGCTCGATGGTTTTGCCACTTCTTCCACCTGAAGCACGGTCAATGGGTCCTCTTATGGGAATCATTGGGTTTTTGAGCACATTTATTGTGATATTTTTGATCTGGATTTTTTATACACTCGTTTTCTATATTATTTCACACCTCCTGAAAGGAACGGGTTCGTTTAAGGAGACTCTTGCTGTAGTTGGTATTGGGTACCTCCCCCAGATCTTTGGGACTCTTCTGACAACGATTATGATGGCAGTCTACCTGCCTACAATCAGGATTACCTCCATTGCCGGGATAGAGGATGCAATGCGTTCTTCTCCAATGGTTATGATGAGTGGCATTCTCGGGTTGATCTTTCTGTTATGGAGTGCAAATATCTGGATATTCGGCGTGGCGAAAGTAAGATCCCTTGAAAAGAAACAGGCGATATTTGTTGTGGGGTTGCCAGTGTTTCTCTACCTGATCTATGCTCTGGCAACGAGTTTTGGTTTGTTGTAGGTGAAAAAAATGAAATATATATGGTTCATTGCTGTTTTACTTCTGGCAGGGTTTTTTTGCGTAAGTGCCGGGTCGGCGGCGTCAGGTGCAAAGGATAATATCTCGGTTACCAATATCTCTCTTGAACCCGCTGTTTTCATGAAAGGTGATACTGGAACCGTTGGTATTACTGTAAAAAATACCGGAACAGCTACGGTTCAGATTGGGAAAAGTACGATTAATGGAAATGGTATGTTGGTGATTTCTGGAGAAACCTATAGCAATCTGGTGAATCTTGGTGGAGGCACGAGTTACACCTATAATTATGTCATCAGGGCGGATGCTGCTGATGGAACCTATTATCCATCGATATATCTGACTTTTATCCCCTCGGGAACACTGAGCAGAACAATTCCTATTAAAGTCAGTGATGTTCCACTCTCACTTTCAGTTATTAGTATGCCAGATACATTTCAGGAAGGAAAAAAGGCTGAATTCACATTGCGTATCGGCAATCCGCGTGAAAATTCAGTGAACGGGGTCACTCTCGTTCCTGAAGGATCTTCCATGACGTTCTCGCCGACCAGCGTCTTTGTAGGAGAACTGGCTGCCGATGGTTCGGCTGATGTAAATGTAACCGTAACGCCAACGGAGGAAGGCGAACTGACGTTCAGGGTGCTGTATCAGAACGGTTTGAATGACCATGAAACCGTTCGATCACTCCCTGTACAGTTTGGCACTGATCGAAAAGATCCGGTAATGGTTGCCAATGCAATTGAGGTTATACCGGAGGGAGATGGTATCCGGATCAGTGGTGATGTAACGAACGCTGGCCTTGAAAACGCCTATTCGGTAGTTGTTACGGTTGCACCGCCCGCACAACCGATGGATCCCTACCGTAGTTATGTCGTTGGAAATCTCGAACCTGATGATTTTTCTGGCTTTGAACTAACCGTGCAGACCGGAGATGCTGATGAAATTGAGATGGTCATTCAATACCGTGATGTGGATGGCAATGCCTATGAATCAACGGTGCCGGTCAGCGTTCTGGAAGATGAGGGAGAAACGTACGCTGTAAATGCCAGCAATAATGGATTGAGTCCCCTGATGGTAGGTGTAATTCTCCTGCTTCTGGTAGGTGTTGGCTGGGTAATTTCACTATCGTGGCGGAAAAAAGAGTAAACCTATCCATTAATTCATATTTTTTCTCAATATTTTTGTTCGAGTTGCTCATTTTACATGTCTCCAAGAGGGTAACAAATCTGCATCATCTTCAGGAAGGTAAAGTGAAAAAACCCTCAAAATAAAGGTTTAATCCCTGATTTCACCCCCATAATTCATTTTCTTCCTTCGTGACTGGAAGAATAATATTAAAAAGAAAGCAAGAATGAGGGTGCAGCAATGTATATATATGTACAATAACATACAGATATGACATGCAAACGAAATATCTTCTCGATGAGAATGATCTCCCAAAACGGTGGTATAACCTTCAGGCAGACCTCCCCAATCCTTTGCCGCCGTCGTATAATCCACAAACGAAGGAACCGGTAGCACCGGCTGACCTTGCCCCAATCTTTCCTGAAGAGCTTATCAGGCAGGAAATGAGTCAGAAACGTTACATTGACATTCCGGAGGAAGTTCGTGAAAATCTTATGCTCTATCGCCCTTCCCCCCTCTTCCGGGCGTTTCGCCTTGAAAAAGAGTTGAAGACACCCGCAAAAATCTTCTACAAGTACGAAGGCGTCTCACCTGCCGGGTCGCACAAGACAAATACCGCCATTCCACAGGCCTACTACAACATGAAGGCCGGCATCGAGAGGCTTGCCACTGAGACCGGTGCCGGCCAGTGGGGTTCTGCCCTCTCGCTTGCGACGCAGATCTTTGATCTCGAATGCACCGTCTACATGGTCCGGGGCAGTTATGATCAGAAACCCTACCGGAAGATGATGATGCAGACCTGGGGAG
>CAZBGM010000025.1:3025-6523 GCA_964491505.1 uncultured Methanomicrobiaceae archaeon
CGGGGCAGTTATGATCAGAAACCCTACCGGAAGATGATGATGCAGACCTGGGGAGCGACATGTATTCCCTCGCCCTCACCGCTGACCCAGTCGGGTCGGGCCATTCTTGAAAAAGATCCTGATACACCCGGCAGTCTGGGGATTGCTATTTCTGAGGCCGTTGAGGACGCGGCAACCCATGAGAACACCAATTATTCTCTAGGTTCGGTCTTAAACCATGTTTGTCTTCATCAATCGGTAGTTGGGCAGGAGACAAAAGCTCAGCTAGAGATGGCAGATGTGGAAGCAGATGTCATCATAGGGTGCGTAGGCGGAGGTTCGAATTTTGCAGGGCTTGCCTTTCCCTTCATTAAAGAAAAACTTGAAAAACGTCCGGACCTTGATATTATTGGTGTTGAGCCAACGGCATGCCCAACGCTCACGAAAGGCCTTTACGCCTATGACTTTGGTGATGTGGCAGGCCTGACCCCGATTATGAAGATGTACACTCTTGGGCATGACTTCATCCCGCCCTCTATTCACGCCGGGGGGCTTCGGTATCATGGCATGGCACCACTGGTTTCCAAGGTCCACCAGGAGGGCCTGATCCGTTCGAAGGCTTACCACCAGAATGAGGTCTTCAAAGCAGCCGTGACCTTTGCTCGCTCTGAAGGAATCATTATTGCACCGGAAACAGCACACGCGGTTAAAGCTGTCATTGATGAAGCAGTTGCCTGCCGTCAGTCTGGAGAGGAAAAGACCATCGTCTTCAATGCCAGCGGGCATGGACATTTTGATCTTAGTAGCTATGAGGCATACTTTGCAGGGAATCTCCCTGATTACGAATATCCGGCTGAACTGATCAAAGAGTCATTGGGCCATCTTCCCCGAGTAGTGTAATGGCGCTTCTGCAAAAGATCGGATTTTTCGTCAATCCTGTTGCCGGGATGGGTGGCGCAGTTGGACTGAAAGGCACCGATGGTGTTGTAAACGAAGCAAAAAAACTTGGAGCACAACCGGTTGCCCCAAAGCGTGCTCTGCGGTTTCTGAGGGCTCTTGGTGATAATCATGGTCTCTCAATCTTCACCTGTGGTGGTTCAATGGGTGAAGATGAGCTAAAGGAAGCTGGATATACTGGCTTCTCAGTTCTTTCCACGCCTCAAAAAATATCCGATGCTACAGATACAATCGATGTCTGTCGATCTTTTTTAGCAGCAGAAATCGATGTGATTGTCTTTTGTGGTGGTGATGGTACAGCACGCGATGTAGTGAGTGTGACCAGTGATGCCCTCCCGGTGCTGGGCATCCCGGCAGGAGTCAAGATGTACTCAGGAATCTTTGCACTCTCGCCGGAAAAAGGTGCAGAGATACTTCAACATGCGACTGAGATAGCTGAAACCGAGGTTCTGGATATTGACGAGAAGTCCTACCGGCTGGGAACACTTTCAACCAGTCTCTATGGGGTTGCCCGAACTCCGGTGCTTGGAACGTATCGGCAGGCTGGAAAATGTTCATTCTTTGGTGATGATGAACGGTCCCGGCAGGAAATCGCACGATTTCTTACAGAGATACTGCGTGACGACACGCTATACATTCTCGGTGCCGGCTCGACCACTGCCGCTGTCTCTTCTCATCTGAGTGTGCCGTCAACACTTCTTGGTATTGATGCGGTGTATCAGGGTGAATGTGTTGGGCAGGATCTCAATGAACAAGGGCTTTTGGAACTGTTACGAACCTATCCCAAGGCAAAAATTATTTTAAGCCCAATAGGGGCACAGGGTTTCGTGCTGGGACGGGGTAACCAGCAGATCAGTCCTGCTGTTCTTGAGAAGGTTGGGCCGGAGAATCTTATTGTGGTTGCGACGCCACAGAAGCTTGCGGGTACACCAACCCTGTATTTGGATCCCGGAAATCCTGATCTTGCGCTACATTTTGGTGAGAATATTCAGGTTATCACAGGCTATGCCATGGCCCGCCGGATGCCACTTGTTCTTGCATAAAAATGATTATACACGGCGGGCAATAGTCTCAAAAGCCTCGTAAAACGTCTCATTTTTTGGCTTTACAATTACCACCGGAATATCCACAATCCGTTCAATAATAGAAGACAGAATTGGGGCACAGATAATTCCTGCTGCTCCATCCTTTTCTGCCCGGACTGCTGCTACAATACATTCATCCATTGTATGGGCTGCGTAGCCTCTGATTTGTATTTCCCGTCCGCCAACAGTGTAGGTCTTCCCAAACTCGTCCAGTAAAAATTTTGCAGCGATGACACCGATAAACCCCTCATCCCGTGGTTCAAGGGCAACAACGATTGCTTTTACAGTTGAAAAACGAGGGTCACGACCTCCGGACGTAATCTTATAGATGGTTGCCGGAGGAATTCCTGCCCGTTCTGCCAGTTCGCGAATGGTAATATTTTTTCGTGCAAGTTCCTGTTCCAGTGCCGCTGAAAAATCCTGCCTGAAGACTGTCTGTGAGAACATATTATCCCTTGGGGTCTGAAAAAGATAAAAGAACTGGCTTACCGGGTTAATAATGGGAGTAAATGAACCATCTGTCTTTCTGAAATTTTTGGATAACAACTTGCTTAGATGGCATATATTTATCCGGCAGACCTTCCAATGATTTCAAACGAATGATCGACCAGGTATTCCTGATTGCTGCTATCATATTTTTTGTTATATTTCTGCTACCTGTGCGTCAGACGAGAAGATACTGTGGAATCCTTGGTTGGGTGTTGCTGCTTGTCAGTCTCTTCTTTCACTTTCCTGAATATTTTACAGAGAACAATCTTGTCTACCCACTCATTGCAATCTGTGCAACGCCGGTCATCTATGTAACTGCTAAGGGTCTCTTACAGGAAGAAACTGTCCTGATCCGGCTGACGATGATTGCTGCGGTAACCTCGGCAATCTATGCACCATTTGCATTTATTGAGCCGTTGGGTAACCTCTTAATTGGGTTTAATGTCGCCCTTGTTCAGGGAATAATGGGGATCCTGAACTATCCGTTTACGATGGCAGACTGGAATTTGTTTGTCCACGGAGTTTTTAAGAACAGAATTATTCTTGGCTGCACTGGTATTCAGGCCATTGCTATTATGCTTGGCGTTGTCGCCGCTGTGCCGACTTCGTGGAGACAGAAGGGGCTTTCCCTGTTGCTCGTCGTGCCGGTGATTTTTGGCATGAACCTGCTCAGAAATGTTTTCGTCTTTATTGCTTATACTGATCAATGGTTCCAGTTTTTCCCTGAGATTGCCTCGAATGGTCAGTATGGTTATGAGAGTTTCTTTTGGTCACATAATGTCATATCTGAGATTGGTATTTCATTGCTGACGCTGATCATTGTGGCGTACGGGTTATTTCTGATTATTCCGGGTCTCAAAGAATTCACCCTCTCACTGCTCACATATTACTATGAAAATCTGCGTTCTCTTGCCCACCGGAAAGAGGGGTAAGGTTTATTGTTGAGTGTAGGTCACATACCAACAATGATTACAGATTATCGGTGGGT
>CAZBGM010000025.1:6623-12218 GCA_964491505.1 uncultured Methanomicrobiaceae archaeon
ACCCGGACGGCGACCAGTGGCGCTCTTCCTATCGCGCTGCCGTTTGCCCTTGCAGTGGAAGATCCGGTTCGTCTCCGGGAAAAACTCATTGAGGCTGTCTCCCTTACACACACTCACCCGGCAGTATACGCCGCTGCAGCCTCTATTGCAGGGCTGATACAGGCAACAATTCAGGGACATCCGGACCCAATCGTAGCAGCCTTGGCGGCGGCTCAATACGAAGATGAGGATCTTGCCGGGAGAATGGAACAGGCCCTGTATCTGGAAGAGACGAACGTCAGCCTTCGTGAGGCGGTGCTTCGGATTGGTAATGATATTTCCGTTTATCAGACGCTTCCTCTGGCACTCTTTCTCATCCGTCGTTATGGTGTTTCAGAGGATCTTCTGCCGGTCGCAGCCTCAGTCGGAGGAAACTGTACAACAATAGCACTGATCTGTGGTGGATGGGCTGGGGCGAAGGCTGGTTTCCCTGCGCTCTCTGAAGACCTGCTTGAAGGTCTCGAAGAAAAAGACCGAATTAGCATGGTGGGTTCACGGTTGTTCAACGAATATGGCGGAAGGATTAACCCTACCGGTAAAAAATAACTACATATTATGGATGTTGCAATTATCGGAGCATCTGGATATACTGGCGGAGAGCTCGTCCGTCTTCTTGCGAATCACCCTTCTGCGGACATTACAGTCGCAACTTCGAGGGCGCAGGATGGAAATCCCGTATCCTCCCTGCACCCGAACCTTACCGGATGCACTGATCTGATATTCACCAACCCGGCAACTGATGAAATCGATGCAGATTTTGCATTTCTTGCTGTTCCACACACGGTGGCAATGCAGTATGCAGGAAGTCTTCGGGAACGTGGTATCAAAACGGTTGATCTCAGTGCAGACTACCGGCTCCCCCGTGAGGTTTTTGAAGCGGTGTATGGTGTCACTCACACCGACTACTTTGAAGCGCCCTATGGTCTGTGCGAGCTCTATCGTGATGAGGTAAAAAAGGCAGATTTTGTTGCAAATCCGGGTTGTTTCCCCACAGGGGCGACACTTGCTGCAGCACCTATTGCTTCGCGGGCGACTACTATTATCTATGATTCGAAGACCGGCGTATCCGGAGCGGGAGTAAATTCTTCAGGGACAACTCATTACTGTAATGTTGGTGACAACTTCATCGCATACAAATGGACGACGCATCGTCATGTCGCAGAGATGCGTCAGCAGGCAGCAGCCCTCGGCTCAAAGGCTTCCTGCTACTTTACGCCCCATCTCCTGCCGGTTAACCGTGGAATTTTGACAACGGCTCACATTCTGCTGGATGAACCCATTACCCAAGAAGAGGTAGAAGCACTCTATCGTAATTTCTATGCCGGTGAACAGTTCATCCGTCTCCAGAATCCTTCCCTCGCCGGGGTGCGCGGCAGCAATTTCTGTGATATTGCGGTGGAGAGTGAGGGGACACGGGTCGTTGCGGTCTCTGCCATAGACAACCTTGTGAAAGGTGCCAGTGGACAGGCCATTCAGAATATGAATATTATGTGCGGATTTCCAGAGGAAGCGGGCCTAAAGGTTGTTCCGCTTGCTCCCTGATAAATTAAGGATGTGAAAAGCCATGCTGACTGTTGACGATGTAATGACGAAAAACCCAATAACAATCTCTCCTGAGATTAGTGTAAGTGATGCAGCCACGGTAATGAGAACCAACAGAATTGGTGCCGTACCCGTTACAAAAAACGGGAAGGTAGTTGGAATTATCACAGAGACCGATCTCCTGAGACTCCTGAACGTTGATGAGATCACCGATGATCTCTGGCTCCCCTCGCCTCTTGAAGTGATTGAACTCCCCATCCGGGAAGCGATCAATTGGGAGAAGACCAAGAAAGCTCTGACAGATATCAGTGAGACGAAGGTCGCTGATGTCATGACCTCTGATGTGTTGGTGGCACGCCCCGATGATGAGATCGAGGCAGCGGCAGCAAAAATGCTAAAAAAGAAAATTGCCCGATTACCTGTAGTTGGAGAGAATAATCTGATTGTTGGTATTGTGACGAAGTCTGATCTCATCTGGGGTATGAGCAGGCAACATGGCGTGGTGCAGGATTCGGATACAGAATGACTATGAAGAGCATCTGTGCTGTGGAAGGTGTGTCTGCTTCCGGCATCAAAGATGGTAAGTTCGGGCTTGCTCTGATTAAAGCAAGTGGGACGGCAGCGGCCGTTTTCACTAAAAATATTGTTGCAGCTGAACCTGTTCGTCTGATGAAGGAACGTATGGGTGCAGGAGCTCTTGATGGTATTATTGTAAACTCAGGGAATGCCAATGTCTACACTGGCGCTCAGGGATTTGTTGATGCTGAGGAGATGACACAGATGGCGGCAGAGGTCTTTGGCACGATACCTGAGCGTGTTGGTGTGGCAAGCACAGGTGTAATCGGGCGATTTCTGGATATGGAGATCATCAGGACCCAATGTAAAAAGATCGGCACAGATCTACGGTGCGATGAGACTGCTGAGGATGATGCTATGCGGGCGATCATGACCACGGATCTGGCACCGAAACATGCTCTCGTTGAGGCAGAGACGTTTTCTGTTGGTGGAATTACCAAAGGAAGCGGTATGATTGCGCCCAATATGGGAACGATGCTGGCGTTCATCTATACCGATGCCGAAGTCTCAGCAGCAGATTTGCAGAGACACCTCACCGTTGCTGTTGAGCGTAGTTTTAACCGGGTTGTCGTGGATGGCGATACCTCAACAAATGACTGCGTTTTTCTGACCGCAACCGGCAAACAAGGCGTTCCTGACCCGGAGACATTCACATCGGCACTTGAAGAGGTCTGTATCTCTCTTGCAAAACAGATTGCAGCAGACGGTGAGGGAGCAACGAAGCTTCTTGAGGTCAGAGTGACAGGAGCGGCTTCAGAAGATGATGCGGCTTTGGTTGCAAAAACTGTGGTTGGCTCCTCGCTTGTCAAGACTGCGGTATACGGCGAGGATCCCAACTGGGGTCGGATTATCGGTGCTGCGGGCCGTGCTGGTGTTTCCTTCGACCCGGCACAGGCATCGGTGTATATTGTGTCGGGAGATACCCGTTGTGCTCTTGAAGAACGTGGCCGGATTCTTGCAGATGATGTGGTCGGACCAGAGGTGCTGAAGGAAGCGGCAAGCCTGATGAGTGGTGACACTGTGACATTTGAGGTTGATCTTGGGGTCGGAAATGCAATGGCTACGGCCTGGGGTTGTGATCTGACTGAGAATTATATTGACATTAACGGGAGGTATACGACATGAAACGTGAAGAGGTCTTAATGGAGGCCATGCCCTACATTCAGACTTTCCATGGCAGAACAATTGTGGTCAAACTGGGTGGACACGCGATGGTCGATCAGAACATTCTTGATACGGTCATTCAGGACGTGGTGCTACTCTCCTATGTCGGCATGCGGGTTGTGGTAGTTCACGGCGGTGGGCCGGAGATCACCGCGAAGATGAAGGCGATGGGCAAGGAGCCAAAGTTTGTTGCTGGCCTTCGCATAACTGATGAGGATACTCTTGAAGTTGCCCAGATGGTCTTAGTCGGCAAGATTAACGACGATATTGTCTCGCTGATAGCAAAATTTGGTGCCCAGGGCATCGGACTTTCCGGCAACGATGGTAACCTGATGATCGCCCGGAAACTGGATCCAAAGAAGGTCATGGTTGATGAAGTGGAGCAGATGGTAGATCTTGGGCATGTCGGTGAGATTACAAAGATCAACCCAGAAGTGCTGGAAACGTTGCTTGAGAACAACTATGTTCCGGTGATTGCTCCTATTGCAATTGACAACAAAGGGCATTCGCTGAATGTCAATGCTGACACGGCAGCAGGAGAGATTGCGGTGGCGCTTGGCGCATTTAAATTTATAAATCTTTCAGATGTTGACGGAGTGATGAATGCACGGCGGGACAGAACGTTCCAGCGGCTAAAAATTCATGAAGCCCGGGAGATGATCGTGGACGGCGCCATTGTCGGCGGCATGATCCCAAAACTGGAAGCATGTATCCGTTGTCTGGAAAACGGCGTCGAACATGCCCACATTATCAACGGCAACATAGAGCATAACCTGCTTCTTGAGCTCTTTACTGACAATGGTGTCGGAACGATGATCAAGCGTGATTTTGAGTAAAAAAATATAATATTTAATCTGTCTTTTTTTTCAGTTGTTTCTGTGTTGTTTCGTTCATCTGAATCAGAATAGCAAAGATTTCGCGTATTTTTTCTTGATCAATCCCTTCCTCCCGTGCCCACTCCTCTGAACGTGCAAGCACAACATCCCGCTGGTTTTCATCAATGGTTGGGGTGCCTGTTTTCTGTTTTGCTGCGGCAATCTGTGCTGCTGCTTTACAACGGAGGGCGATCAGACGGAAGATCTCTTTATCTATCTCCTGCAGTTGTTCTCGGGCCGATGCAAGATTCTCCTCGACGGTCACAGCATTTTTTCTCCATTTGATTGTATGGAGGTTGTTCCATTTGATAGTTCGTCTTTGGTGAGGTATTCTACCTGGAACTCTGGAAGTGTCGATGTCAGTAAAGATATGTGGTGCCAGAAACAATCATTACTACAGGAAAAGTATGCTCGAAAAAATTACACCACGGGAACGCAAAGAGATTCTTGTTGCCTGGCTTGCTCTCTCGATTGCGTTCACCCTTGCTGTCACATTACGGCCGTTTGATATCTGGGGTGGCATTGACATCCCTGACTTTCTGTACTTTTTTATAATCTCACTGTTTACAGTCGGTGTTGGTTTTGCTGTCCATGAGATGGCACACAAATTTACAGCAATAAAATATGGTTTCTGGGCAGAATTTCGGAAAGACAACCAGATGTTACTGGTCGCAGTAGCCCTTGCTGCCCTCGTTGGAGTCGTGTTTGCAGCACCAGGAGCAACGGTTATCTATGCACCAAGCCTTACCCGTGAACAGAACGGAAAAATATCTGCAGCAGGCCCGGTCAGCAATCTGCTGCTTTGTATCCCGTTCTTTCTGATTCTGGTGGCTGGCGTCATGCTGGGTCCATTCTCGATGATAGGAGAATTTTTGATGCTCCTGGGAACCTTTGGAATGATGATCAACGCAATGTTTGCGTTCTTTAACCTCCTACCAGTCAGCATCCTTGACGGAAAAAAGGTGTTGGCGTGGAATCCGTTTGCCTTTGGTGGGCTCTTCGTGCTTTCTCTTGTCATGTTGCTTCTGTCATATGACTATGGAGGCATTCTTTCGGGTCTCCTCTCTCTGTTACTTTAAAGAGAAAAATTCAATTTTTAATTTCTTTTTTGTCCCGCTGGACCAATAGTTACCTATTACAATTCCACTTCCCAGAAAAGAGGTAACTTAGAGTTTACCAGATTCTCTGACCCACTCCCTTATTTTTGGAAATCCTAGTAAGGAGAGAAAAGAAAGAAAATAAGAGAAAAATAGAAAAACGCAAATAAAACCTTTTTTCTGACACCTTCCTTTATCAAAGAACGGGGGAAAATCAGAGAGTTTCTCGATCTCTCTTCTCAAATTTCTCTATTGTTACTTTGGGAAGATTCCCCGGATGAACCAAGAATGCAGGCAATATC
>CAZBGM010000025.1:12318-17539 GCA_964491505.1 uncultured Methanomicrobiaceae archaeon
CTCTATTGTTACTTTGGGAAGATTCCCCGGATGAACCAAGAATGCAGGCAATATCGGGCACAATCATATAGACTGGGAAATATCCACCAAGATGGTGGTAATCGCTTTTTAAAAGCCTAATTCTCTGGAATGCCAGATGAAGCTCTTTAAGCTCCTTTTCTGCTTCTTTTCCCTCCTCTTCTGAAAGGTCATTCTGAGTTATGGGCAGGTTATTTGCCCGGCACAGAATGCTATCCTCTAATGTCTCCTGCTGATCTCTCAGGAACTGTGTGACAAGGCGCTGGCTGTACACTCCCTGAATCAGCCGGACCAGAATCACCTGAAAGACAAAGATGATGATGAACGGTAGAATCTTTGTTTCATAAAATCCTACGCTCTTAGCGCTGGTAACAAAGACTCCAAGAGAAAAACCCGGCGTTAAGAGAACAAGGACAAAAATAACCCCGAGTGCTGCAGCAACCACAGCGAAGATCAAAACCACTTTCAGGGCTTTTTTCACGCCATTGTGGGAATAGGTCTCTCTGACATGAGAACGAATGCCGGTCAGTCTCGTAAATGCGCCGCTGTTGTAGGGTTTGGCGAGCACAATGGCAGCATAGAACACGATAATTGCGATCGACTGCACGATGATGATCAGCATCGAGCCATAACTTAAATAACCGTTTATCCATCCCGTTATTGCAAAGAGAATGGCTACTGAAAAGAGGACGAAAAATCCCGGTGCCAACGGCTGACAGTTAATAAAGAAGAGATTCCATACCATCTCCCCATAGGTTGTCTTTTGATCCCGGATAGAGCCTAACTGACCCTTGGCTTGGTTAAATATCTCTGAAAACCCTTTTTCAGCCTTGTTCCAATTTCCTGTGAGCTGTTTTCGTTCTTTTGGGATCAGCATGATAAAGGGATTTGTCATCAGAAAGATATACGCCGTTACTACCCAGTAAATCGTATAAATCGCGTCTGAAAGAATAATACTTACATTCAGAAGCAACACCAGCATGAAGATGAATGCTGTTCGTTTAACATTGACACTCACGCCTGCTATCTGTTCAAGCTGAGTGTCAATTCCCTGCAGATGGGACTTTACATCGCGAAGAAGGTTCTGACGATGAGTCTCGTATTGTTCGTCACTCATGCTTTCAGGAACCGACAAGGGTTGTCAGTCCAATAAGATATCCGATACCAATACCAACGCAGCAGGTGATGAGGAGAATAAGTGCGCCGGTGGTAGGGGTTGTGCAAAATTCCTGTTTTTCTTCCATCAGTCTTCCCTGACTTCTACATTGGCAATAGCAACGGATAAATGATTCTTTCAGGTCTCACCTGAGTTTTTCTTTTTCTTCGCGTATTGCAATTACTGTCTCTTTTCCTGCTGCATACACCTGTTCAAGCGCACCAGGATGTTTCTCGATGCCTCCATAGGTATCCATATCCTCAAAGAGCAGATTCGCGGAATAATCAACACCGATGCCGTTGAAAAAGGCAGTAATGATCGGCAGGGAATGTTTGAAGACCTCTGGGTCGGCCATTCCTGCAGTTGAAAGGAAAATCCCTTTGTGCGTTTGGAGGTGTTCATCTGAAAAAGTCAGGGTAAATGTTCTGAATTTCATTGCCCAGAGGTAGTGTGCCCGGTCGATGACTGTTTTGAGCTCAGATGTCACACTCATAGAATAGATGGGTGAGGCAACAATTACTAAATCTGCGGCAAGTATCTCTTTGAAAAGTTCAGTAATGTCGTCTTCACGGATACAGCGTCCGAGTGTATGGCAAGTATTGCATCCGAGACAGGAAACTCCTTTGAGATCGCCGAGATGCACTTTAGTAACAATACCTCCGGCCTCCTCAGCACCAGCCAGGCATGAAGAAAGAAGTTTTCCGGTATTGCCTGTTTTTTTTGGGCTTCCATTCAGACCAATGACCCGCACTTCATTTTCGGACACTCACTCCACTTCCTGCAGTGCCTGTATATCTCCCATAATCTGTCGGGCGATAAGTTTTGCTTCGTTGCATGCAGTGGGATGCTTCAGTATCTCGCCTTTTTTATCGACATTATTGATCATAAGATATCGGATCTCTTTCTTTTTAATATCCTGAAGTCCGAAGAAGCATTCGATCGTAGGTATCGTTGAGTCAAATACCCAATCCCAGTCCTGGCCTGCTGTTGAAAGAAACACACCGATACGTTTACCCTTTCTCTCTTTGGGAACAATCGGCATTTCCAGCACAAATTTTCGTGACCGAAGAACCTGCATCCGATCGACAAGTGCTTTTGCCTGTGATGGAATTCCCATGCAGAAGATAGGGGCCGCAAAAATCACAATATCGGCTGCAATCATCTCATCCAGAATATTCTTGGTATTATCCTTTTTGATAACACACTCCCCATTTTTTTCGCAGGAATTACATCCTCTACAGGGAAGAATTTTGAGTTCGGTCAATGCGTGTTTTGTTACATCTGCCCCGTGCTGTTCCATGGCTTTTAACATTCCGTCCAGTAAGGTCTCAGAATTTCCATGGCGCCGTGGACTCGTCGCAAGGGCAAAAACCCTGATGCTCATAGGGGGACATATGATGCCGTTGGATAAAAACAGTTGTGGTTAGGCATCCAAAGAGGGCAGGAATGGCCTGAAAAGAAAAGATTTGTATCTGATGTTCTAAATTATTTGACTGGCTAGTTGGTAGACAATCCGTCTACCATCTTTCAAATCAAGTTTTCGGATAAGAAATCCAGATTCGTTGAGACGCTTGAGGGCGAATCGAAGGGTGCGCGGCGCAATCTCCACTTCATCCTCAAGGTCGGCAAAGGTGCGGGATTTGCCATCCTGAAGAACTGAGAAAACTTGTTTTGCTGATTTTGGAAGGCCTTTGTTATCTGACTGGACGTCAGGCACGGGTGTGCAGATGGTACCTGCCTCGCCGTGCAGTGTTTGAGATGTCATGGAATTTTCTCCTTTTTGTTGGTGAATACGGGTGGTGAATTTCATCGTTTTTCCGTAAAACCTGTTGTTTTAAATGCCCGGTTGTTTCCCGGGGGCATAGTGCGTCTACGATCTGACACTCTTCAGAATCTCGTGTGTGAGATTCAGTGTGTCTGTCTGACGACATATGTCTCCTTACTGCAACTCAATCTTATTTAAATATTGCTGAAAAATGATGGGGGTTAGATTCCTAAGGTATGAATGATTGTCTTGTTATATTGACAAAATGTATATTTGCATCTAAAATGCAACTGGTTGCAAAATGTGAAAGGTTTAAATGAGGTATGGAGACATTCTCCTTGATTGTGCAGTCTAACCATAAGTGCTCAGTCAGATGGCGCAGAATTATCGGTCAATTTTCATAGGTCGCTGGATGATGCCCGGCGTATAGGATGAGAAAATACTGTTGAGACGCGGCTGGCTGGAGAGGTCAGTCATCTCATAGAGAAGGAGATATTCGCCAATCACTTTTGGGGTCAGGCCTGTCAGTTCAATGATCTGATCTGCACTATAGTCCCGTGCATACAGAATAATCGTATCAGCAAATTGCCGTATGTGTTTCCGGACTGCTTCATGAGTATGCAATGTCTCTTCTGCAATTTCAGGGATTTCTTTCCCCTGGATAAAACGGCAGACATTCTCACAACGATCTGAGAGCTGGTGGCCATTTTCAAGAACTGATCCCCGTGTTGGGACAATTATATCCAAGTCACGCAGTTCTTTAATATCGCGCTGAATCGTTCTGCTACTGGTCGTAAGTAACAGGGCAAGATCTTCCTGAATCAAAAGTCCTCCCTGATCATACGCCTCACAAGCCAGGCGGATGAGTTTATGCTGACGAAGTCCTTTTATTCCCTTTTTCTCCAGAATCATTGCGTCTTCAGGGTGCGAAATGGTAACATTTACCTCAATCAATGGAAGGTGTTCAAAAGATCGACCAGAGAGTGCGTACATATCCACGGCATGCATCAAAATTTGGTTTTCGCCTCGTTTTCTGCCGTAATGCTCTGGGGAAAATTCATTCATTAGATATATCAGTGACCGGCAGACCGGACGCTGAAATCCGTATTCATCTTCAAGAGCCTGCATAAGCTGGTGCTCCTTGGTTTTTTTCCAGGCATTTTTCAGATAGTGGAGGTTGTCAGTGTTGGGCATAAAGGGAGTTCTCTACCAGTGTAATGGTGCTGAGATACGATAAAGGATGCGACATTTGTCACATCAGTCGAAAAATACTTTTTGCTCCCCTTTGATACTTAGGTTAGAAAAAGGGACGAGTTAGAGATTTTTAAAGCAGAGATACCAGTCTGTGCATTCATATCCTTTGCTTAAACGTTCGTCCATCTCTTTCTTGTTTTTGGGGGGCGGGATAACAACTTTATCACCAGGCTGCCAGTTCGCCGGGGTAGCCACACCATGCTCGTCAGATGTCTGGAGAGATTTGACCAGCCGGATAATCTCAGGAATATACCTGCCGTTGCTCAGCGGGTAATAAATCATGGCACGCATAATCCCTTCAGGGTCGATAAAGAAGACGGCACGAATCGTTGCTGTCGTCGACTGGCCGGGATGGATCATGCCATACTTCTTTGCCACATTCATATCCAGGTCAGCAATGATCGGGAAGGGAATCTCAATACCGTTTGTCTCCTGAATATTTCGGATCCAGGCGAGATGTGAATGTACACTGTCGATGGACAGGCCGATCAGCTGCACATTCAGGGATTTGAGCTCCTCATTTGCCGCGGCAAGTGCCATGAACTCAGTGGTGCATACCGGAGTGAAGTCAGCAGGATGGGAGAAGAGCACCACCCACTTTCCTTTCATGTCAACGCTGAAATTTATCGGACCATCAGTTGTTACAGCTGAGAAGTCTGGTGCCGGGTCACCAATGATTGGAAGGGAGAACGTTTCAGTAATTTCATCAGTCATTGTTCTTCTCCTATTTGCCCATGACCTCGTAGAGTATCGCCTTGCCGGTAACATAAGCGGGCATCCCAGCCAGGAGGAATGCAACCCGTAGTCCTTCTTCAATCTCGTCTTTGGTAACGCCGAGATTTTTGGCACCTGCCATCTGTGCTTTTACTGCATGTTCATCTCTGAGTGCTGCTGCAATTGTGATGGCAATAATCTTTTTTTGTTTTCGGGAAAGCGCACCATCATCCCAGACCATCTGATCAAAGGCCAGGACGTGGCTGTGAATTTCCGGGTCTGTTTTTTCAAGATCTTTAAAAATCTCAGGAACT
>CAZBGM010000026.1:0-14204 GCA_964491505.1 uncultured Methanomicrobiaceae archaeon
CTGGATATTGGTTACTCTATTCAATAGAATCGGGCAAAGAGCATAAAAGTATCTGCCAGCACGAAACGGGCGGCCCGACTGAAAGGAGGGTATGAGGGGGTGGCAGGCGGCACACCTCTGTTCTTTTTGCTGACTGTAAAGAAGTCGTGTACGGGAAGGGCTTTGTTAGGTAATGGACGGATTCTCAAAAAAATAGCGGTTATCTGCTATCTTACCCGCTCCATTAGTTGTGAAAAGTCAGATTATTCGCACTCAGGAAAACTAATGATCATTTGCAGATAGTGCTTTAATACAATTGCAGAGAGCCGGTCCGGCCAGTTCAGACAGACGTTTCGTCTTATTCTGGTAGGCCTCCTGAAGCTTTCGTACCACCTCAGGAATCTGCTCCCCTGTATCAGGGTCAGCGAAGGCCGTTTCATATTGTGTGATAATCCGGCCTGTGAGCTTTTTCTGGACCGTAACCTGCCGGGCAAGTTCAGCACACTCCTCAAACGTTTCGGGGTCAGTACCGCCCTCTCTCAGTTTCTGCATACATCCGGCAAGTTCTGAGCGTTTATGCTCAAAATCCCGGATGCGACCGGCAAGCTCTGTAAGGGTAAACGGCTTAAGCAAAAAGCCATCGATGAGATCTCCATGAGCTAAGAGCTCTTCTGCTAACAGTAACTTCGCGGTCACCATCAGCACCGGGATTTTACGACATTCAGGTAATTCCCGAATATTCTGCACCGTTTCCCATCCGTCCATACCGGGCATCATAATGTCCAGAAGGATGATGTCAGGTTGTGTTGTTTTCAGGACTTCCAGACACTCCGGCCCGGAATAGGCAGTAGTAACTTCAAAACCCTGCCGGGTCATACCCTCAGCATACAAATCTGCCAGGGTTTGGTTGTCATCAACCAATAAGAGCGTCGTCATCCCATCTTCTCCTTATGTAATGTCATGATGTTTCCTAAGGTATTCACGTATTTTCTCGGACTCCAGCCAACCCTGATCAAGGCGGTTTACAATATCGTCAATGACCTGAATCTGTTCAAGAACAGGGGTGGCTACCTCCTCCTCACTAGAGCCGATAATACCGGTGGGCACCGCAAGCGGGTTTCTGATCTCGTCATTTAAGATCGCAAGCTGCGCCAGATTCTGTTCAATCTGCCGGAGAGCAACCTTTTCGCGTGTCCTGGCTTCATATTCCTCAGTCAGATCACGAACCAGTGAAAGAATAAACTGTCGTCCCCGAATCTCAATCATCCATCTGTTCTTTTCGTTGAGGGGTCTGTCTGATTGGTCATCCTGGTTATTATTCATGGCACATCACTCTGCTATGGTATCCTGTCATGGTAGCAGCGTCAGGGATTTAATCTAACAGGTTTTACCTCTCCTTGAAGAGCTCAAAGAATCCTTTAATATAATGTGAATAGGTGGTCAGTTTATTTGTTCTTTTCCTCTTTATTACCTCAGTTTGCCACTTCACTCAAATCCCTCAGATTGTGGAAGAATAGAATTTGACAGTTCCAGATATTTGTAAAAGTATCTCCCTAAAACTATTCACTTTGGGCTTGAATTTCAAACGATACTGTCATTCGGACAATAGAACTTGCATTTTTCCCACAAATATAACGCAACTGTCAAATTCAAACCTGACTATTTTGGATATTTTACGGGCATGAATTACCTATTAGGCCAACTGTCAAAGTTGGGTTATTAAGGAAATATTTATCTGGAATCTCTTTGTCTCGTCCATTTACCTTTAGCATTCCACAGCCGGAAGCGTGTCCGTGAGTGAAGCAAGCGGTGACACTTCGAGATGTTCAATGGTGGCAGCCGGGACCACTCTGTTCTATTAATTCTCCCACTTCTTTTCCCCCCAGAAAAAGGGAGTTTCCTCCCTCTCATACCCTCATCTCCCTGAACTGCCACCTATAGCCATCCATCCGGCTCATCCCGGCCCTGTACAATTTCCCGGCGCTTTGTAAGCTTAATCTGACATATAATTTTATAGCTTCTCCCGAGATTACTACTCTATTAGAATCGATATGGATCTGATACTATCGTTTCAAAATCAGATCTGAACCCAAAGAAAATGAAAAATAAACTTCCCGGAATCCTGTCAGATTCAGGAAAATCCGTATTTTCAGAGTGCCATCATATCACAGCCGTGAATTATTAAAGGGGAAACGAACAGGATGACAACAATACTCTATGTCGATGATATGCCGATGCTTACAAAATTCTACGGGACTGCTCTGACAAAGGCAGGATATGAGATCATTACCGCCGAAAGCGGAGAAACCTGTCTGGAGATTCTCAGGAAGCAGGCACCCGATCTGATTCTCCTCGATATTATGATGAATCCTATGGATGGGTGGGAAGTGCTCTCAAAAATACGGACGGACGACCCTGACCACACCATCCCGGTCATCATGCTGACAGCAAAGAGCATTTTTCCCGGGGAGGTATTCATGTACGGTGAGTGGTTTGACGGCTATATCATGAAACCGCTTACCATTGCTGCGCTTAACACAGAAATTGCAGATTATTTTTTGCTCCGTGAATCCATCAGTCGTGAGACATCCGGGGCACAAAAAGCAGGAGCTAATCCTGCAGCGATCAAAGAATACGGCCTGCTTCGTGTCAGAGTAAGAGTGTGGGAGAGGATCATTGACCGGCTGGAACAGATGTTTGCGAATGCTGAAGAGATGGACATCAGCAATCAGGAAATCCTGGATCAACTGGACGCAATCAGAGACCGCCTCAGAATGTACAAGGCCCGGTGCAATGAACTGGCAGCAACCTTTGAAAAAGGTGAAGGAGTGAACTAATTATGGCGCAGAACCAGAAGGCAACCTACACGCCCTTCCTCATAACGCTGGCAATATTTGTTTTTTTGACCTATCTGACTTCATTTTACAATTATCTGCTCTTTCACACCATCGCAGAAATATTCAGTATTCTCATTGCCTTTGCCATTTTTATTATCGCCTGGAATAGCCGCGAGTATCTGGACAATAATTACCTGCTCTTTATTGGCATTGCCTATCTCTTTGTCGGTGGCATCGATCTGGTGCATACCCTTGCCTACAAAGGAATGTTTATTTTCACCGGCTTTGACGCAAATCTGCCGACTCAGCTCTGGATAGCCGGTCGCTATCTGGAGGCATTTACCCTCGTCATCGCTCCCCTGATGATCTGGCGAAAAGTCCAGCCATACCGGGAGTTTGCAATCTATGCCATTGTTTCTCTGGCACTGATGTATACCCTCTTTGCAACGAACATCTTCCCGGTTTGCTTCATCGAGGGAGTCGGACTGACGCCTTTTAAGATCTATTCAGAGTATATTATCTGTATCCTGCTGGTCATTGCGGCATTTTTACTGTACCGGTACCGGGACACGTTTGATCATGATATCTTCCTGCTTCTTATCGCCTCGATTGGGGTCACGATTGTTGCCGAACTGGCATTTACGTTCTATGTAAGTGTATATGGATTCTCAAATCTGTTAGGTCACCTCTGTAAGATCGTCTCCTTTGCCCTCATCTACAAAGCGCTCGTGGAGAGTGGCATCCGACGTCCCTTTGATATTATATTCCGGAATCTGTCAGCAAGTGAACAAAAGTTTCGGTCACTTTTTGATAATATGAACGATGGTATGGCGTTGCATTCGATGACCTATGATGAAAAGGGCACCCCGGTTGATTATATTATAAAAGAAGTCAATCCGAGATATGAGGAGATCCTGAACCGTCCGGCGAAAGAAGTGGTGAATCGTCCGGCAACAGAAGTCTATAACACACCAGAACCACCCTATCTTGACCACTATGCTCAGGTTCTCGCAACCGGCAAACCGGATCATTTTGAGACTTATGCCGACTTTGTAAACCGTTATTTCAGAATTGCAGTTTATAAACCCGGAGAAGGGGAGTTTGCCACAATATTTAGTGATATCACTGAACAGAAACAAAATGAAATCGCGCTCAACCTTGCCATGAAAAAGATCAGTGTGCTCACCGGCATCACCCGCCATGATATCCTCAACGAGGTTATGGTCGCCGAAGGGTGCCTGTCCCTCTTTGAAGAGGCAACTCCGGAACAGCAGGCAGAATACCTGAGTATGCTTCGTCAGGTCGTGGATTCCATCCAGCGTCAGGTTGAATTTACCCGGGATTATCAGGATCTCGGCATAACCGCCCCGATCTGGCAGCATCCCGGAAAAATCATAGAAAACCTGTTATCGGTCAATAAAGGACTGCAGGATGTCAGGGTGAAAGTAGAGCTTGACGATCTTGAGATCTTCGCCGACCCGATGCTGCCCAAGGTCTTTGCAAACCTTATAAACAACGCTGTCATCCACGCAACCGGCATGAAAAACTTGTCCTTCAATCTGGAAAAGAAAGACAGCGAGATGGTTTTATACTGTATTGATGACGGGAGTGGCATCTCCCCTGAAGCAAAAGATAAGATCTTCCATCAGGGATTCGGACGGAGTCACGGTCTGGGTCTCTATCTGGTTACTGAGATTCTTTCGCTCACCGGCATCACCATTACCGAGACCAGCACACCCGGAACTGGTGCACGGTTTGAGATCCATCTTCCTGAAGGAACGTGGCGGAGCTCTTAAAATCACCGGATTGAAAACTTCAGGCCCGAACCTTGCGCTATTAAGAACGGGAAGGAAGGTGAGAGTGAGTGGCAGGTGGCAATCCAAAAAAAGGGAGTTTCCTCCCTTCCCATTCATACCCTCATCTCCCTGCACTGCTGCCGGTATCCCTTCATCCGGGCCAGATTCCCCGGGTCCATCATTCGGACCGGAGAACTCGTAATTTCCCACAGATCTATCCAGCGGTCAAATTCAATCTCGACTTGTGTACACAGGTATTTTCTCTCCAAATCACGCCACGCTCGGTTTAGGGGGATTATATATAGATACGAAGGTAAAATGCACATCATGAAGAATCCGGAGAACGGAGACCGGCAGTCTTTGCATATTCTTTACGCTGACAGCGACGAGGAATTGCAAAAAAAGTTTTTAAAGTACTGCAGGGATCGTTCCCCGGCTTTAGTTACGGGTGTAGAGTCAGCAAAGGAAATTCTGGAAACAATTACGTCACAAACCATTGACGTCCTCATCCTGGGAGACAATCTCCCGGATATGAAAACAGGTAACCTTCTTACGCAACTCCGTACGCAGGAGAGAACAATCCCGGTTATTCTGTTTTCATCTTCCGGTGACCCCGCTGCTTTACCAGAAGCAGATTTGGTCGATCTCTCCCTGAAAAAAGGAAAACAACCCTCCCGGAAGTTTCAGGAACTCATAAGCCTGGCTCTTGAGGCAGCAAAACGGCAGCAGGCTCTTCATGAACTCTCAGATAATGAACGCCGTCTCACTGACATTATCAATTTTATGCCAGACGCCACGTTCGTTATCAACAACAAAGGCGTTGTCATTACCTGGAATAAAGCCATTGAAACCATGACCGGCATTCCGGCAGAAGAAATGCTCGGGAAAAACAATTACGAATACAGCCTCCCGTTTTACGGAGAACGCCGTCCGATTATGGTGGACAATATCCTCAGTGGTAACAGAAAAATCAACAATAAATATAGGGTCCTTGAACAGCAGGACAACAGAATTGTTGTCGAGGCATTTGCTCAGGCACTGAATCAGGGAAAAGGTGCCTACCTCTGGGGCATTGCCTCTCCCCTGTACGACGAACAAGGAAATGTTATTGGTGCCATTGAATCAATCCGTGATATAACCAAGCGACGAGAAACTGAAGACGATCTTAGGGAACATGAGAACCAATACAGGTCCCTTGTTGAGGCATCCCCGGATATGATCTGGGAGATAACCAAAGAGGGCATTTTTAATTATATCAGTCCGAACTGCGCGGAGATCATGGGATATGCTCCTGAAGAACTCATCGGAAGATCAATTCATGAACTTGCTCCGTCGGAATCTCTTTCCAAGCATAACGAAAATCTGAAAATGCTGGGTCTAAGCCAGTCTTTGCAATCCTTTGCCGTTGACGCCAGGCACAAGGATGGCCATGTACTGACGCTTGAGATCCGCTCTACGCCAATAACCGATGAACAGGGGAGAGTCGTCGGCATGCGGGGAGTTACGAGGGATGTCACCGAATGGCTCAGAATTCAGGAGGAATTCAGGCTCTCTGAGGAAAAAAACCGGAGTTATATCGAAAGTTCACCAGCAGGAATCATAGTTTTTGATGCCGAATTACAATTTCTTGATGTGAATACCAAAGCGGTTGAAATGAGCGGCTATACCCGCCAGGAACTCCTGAAGAAGCGGGTATCTGACATGGTGCCCGATACGCTCTTTCCCACGTTTGGTCAGCAGCGCGAAAAACTCTTTGAGACAGGAGAACTTGTTGGTGAAAGTGCTCTGAAAAGGAAAGACGGAACAACTCTTCCGATCTTTGTGACGGTGATAGTACTTCCTGATCAGAGCTACCTGTGTTTTGTGACTGATATCAGCGAACTTGAAAAAATTCGGACTGAACTTCAGGAACGTGAAGCGATCTATCATGCCCTTTTTGACAATCTCACTGATGCCATCCTGCTTCTTGGTTTAACTCCCGAAGGATTGCCCGGTACCTTTATTGAGGCCAACGCTGCCGCCTCTACACTGCTGGGCTATTCGCATGAAGAGCTCCTTCATCTTGGTCCACAGGATGTTGATGCCCCTGAGACACGGGATCAGATAAAAAAACGGTCTGAAATCCTCAAAAAGGAGGGACATTTAAATTTTGAAGGTCTAGGTCTGAGAAAAGACGGTTCAAGAGTTCCCATTGAAGGATCCCTCTACACATTTGCCTTTTCAGGCAGTAAAATGCTCATTTCGGTGATTCGTAACATCAGTAAACACAAAAAGATCGAAACCGAACTCTGTGAGAGTGAGGCACTCTATCATGCTCTGTTTGAGAACATCACCGATGCCGTCCTATTGCATAGATTTACTGCCGAAGGACTCCCCGGACAATTTATCGCAGTAAACGAGAGTGCCTGCCGGCTGCTGGGATACAGCCGTGAAGAATTATTACAGATGTCAGCACAGGATATCGAAGCCCCGGTCTCCTATGCAGAAGCCGAAGAACGGATTCAAATATCCCACACCAACGGCCATGCCATCTTCGAAGCAACTTTTTGCAAAAAAGACGGCAGTATGTTCCCGGCGGAAATATCAGCACATCTCTTTTTGTTCCAGAAACAGCAGATGGTTCTGTCTCTTGCTCATGATATCAGTAAACGTAAAAGATTTGAGAATGAGCTCTGTGAGAGTGAGGAACGATACAGTTCACTCTTCTACCAGAACAATTCAGTCTCGCTCCTTGTTGACCCGGATTCCGGCCGTATTGTAGATGCCAATACCGCAGCCTGTGACTATTATGGTTATTCCTGTGATGAACTAAAAGGCACGTCTCTTACTGAGATTAACGGTGTTCCGGAAGAAAAAATACTGGATAACCTCCGGGAAGCGAAGAAAGAAAGGGAGAAGCATTTCTTCTCAGTTCACCGGCTTAAGGACGGGAGTAGACGAAATGTGGAGATTTACTCCGGACCTATTGTTGTCGGTGGGAAGAAGCTTTTCTATTCTATCATCCATGACATTACGGATAAAACAGAGGCTGAGAACCGATTGGTCCAGCTCCTGGAAGAACGCACGACGCTCTTAATGGAGATTCACCACCGGGTGAATAACAACCTCCAGGTGCTCTTAAGTCTCTCAACCCTTGAGAGAGTCAGCTTTAAAGATAAACTTGATGCGAATGCCCTTGCGAATAAGCTCCTGTCAGATATGGAAAACCGTATCACAGCTATCGCTCTGGTGCACGAGAATCTCTTCCTGTCAGGTAACCTTACAGAAATCCGGCTGGTTGAGCATCTCAGGATTCTGGCACAGTCAATTCTGACCTCAGTCATTGACAATGTCTTTATTTCATACGAGGTTGAGGGCGGAAATGAGATCGTTCTGGGTCTTGACAAGGCGGTGTTGGTGAGTCTGGTTGCAAGTGAGATCTTAACCAATGTGCAGAAACACGCCTTTGCGAACCAGACAATGGGCAATGTCATTATCCGGGTGACTGAAGATTCAAAAAATAAACAGCTTCTGCTTGAAATTGCCGATGACGGTGTCGGTCTTCCTGAGGATATTAATCCTAAAACGACTGAATCGGTTGGATTAAGCCTCATCTACAATATTATAACGCTACAGCTTCACGGCACAGTGACTGTAAACCGGGATAAGGGAACGACCTATCAGATTACCCTTCCTGCTGACGAATGAGAATCGAGTCTGCTGGTGTTTAGCCAGAGAACGGGAACGGCAAAACCACTCTTCCCCCCAAAAAAATAGGGAGCTCCCTCTCCCTCCAAGCTCAGATCGTTATCTCGGCACTGCTGCCAGTATCCCTTCATCCGGGCCAGATCCTCCGGGTCCTTATACTGCCGGTGGCTCTCCTCGCGTTGCTACAAGGTACCGCCGCTTCTGTTCATTCGCACACCCTCACTTCTCCCGGCCTTCTCACACCAGAACCCAGGATGCAGAAGAACGTGCCTCAGGAATAGACAGACCGTCCTCGGCCATCCCTTCTACATGAAAGGCAATCGCCTCATGCATGTGTTTTTCTGCCTCTTCCCGCGTAGCACCGGTTGCAACACACCCCGGAAGATCCGGGGAGTACGCTGAGTAATTTGTTTCCGTTTTTTCGACTACAATCAGAAATCTGTGCATCATCTTTCTCCTTTCATTCCTGCCTGCTTCAGAATACTATTCAGAGTTCCGGGTGCGAGCGTATCTTTCATATGGCCCGGAATCGTGATCCGCCCCGGAATCTCCGGGTGCTTATACTGCCGGTGACTACCCCGCGTTGCTGCAAGGTACCACCCTTCTTTTTCTATTTTTTCTATGACTTCCCTGACTTTCATAGCTTTGCCTTCTACCTCCGTCCACTCAAAGTAAGGGTGTTGTGTAGTCCGTTTCAACGATTGCCCGGAAATGTTCGCCCGGCATTCTGTTGATTCCGGTTATCTGTATCAGTAGTTCGGTTGTACCTGTTTATATCTCTTTACCGGGGGACATTGTCTGTTTTACCGGGGATAATTCCCTTTGCGGAATCTGCCTCCCGGATAACGCCGCTTCTGTTCACTCGCACCATCACTTCTCCCGGGTTGCTCCCATCGTGCAGGGGACTGATGGAATACAGGAGCCATCATCCTGGGTCAGTTAACGTTTATGTTCGTAAAGGTCGAATACAAAGAACAGAGAAGAATCGTAACTATGCTGGTAAAATTTGACATTTATCGTGACGACTCGTTCTGGTGTGCCCGTGGTATGGGGACTGACATATTCACCCAGGGCAAATCTTTTGACGAACTGATTAAAAATATTGACGAAGCAGTAGAACTGCATTTTAAAGAGCTTATTGACTCAGGAGAACAAATCACAGTTGTTTCACTGACTGAATTCCAGGTCGGTTCTGTTGCCGGAATTTCCGGTTGTTAGTGGTCTTCGTCTGGTAAAGATACTCAGTTTACTGGGGTATTCTGTTCTGAGACAGCGGGGAAGCTATATTCAGATGGTTTAAAAAAACGATGCCGTGGAACACCGGATAACTATTCCTCTACAGGATGAAATTGCGAAAGGTACGCTCCACGACATTCTATCAAAAATATCAGAAAAAAATGGCGTCCCGAAAGAGGGAATCCTCGATCTGTTGCGTTGATCTCATTCTCTCATCCATTCTATTGCAGCCTTAAGTCTCTGCCTCACTGCACTCCTGTTCCGTTCCCGCAGAGTGTTTCTCCGCTCCGTTTCCAGTCTTCATATTTGCTTTTTTGTCCTGCCCCGGCTTTACGTGCCGGCACGGTGGAGAGAAGCGGAGCTATGCCGGCCACATACACAGCTGTATTCTCCTCCGTATCCGGCGTCTCCACCCAGGAGAGCGAGCACAGGAAGGCCGAACCGCTCCGGCGACGGCATAACTATCACATCCTGCGCCGGAATATAGAAATATTTATCATAAATTCATTCAAATACGCAATATGAACCTTTTGGAAAACAGCCGGATGCATACATGTATTCTGTGTGTCGTCATCGTCGGACTGATTCTTTCCTGCGGATGCATTTCTGAATCGGCTCTCTCTGAAAATACTGTACCCACAGAGGATACCCCCCTGCCGTCTCCTCCGGTTGAAATCAGTGCCGGAATGCAGGATATTGTTACAACAGGTCTGGAAACGACCAAGGTACCGGGATTATTAATCGAAATTTCAACACCTGAATGGATCTGGAATTATGCCGCCGGGAATGCCTCCGTTTCTCCCCCGGTTCCGGCAGAGCCTGATATGCGTTTCATCATCGCCAGTGTCACCAAATCCGTCACCAGCACGGCCATACTAAAACTCAGTGAAGAGGGAAAACTATCCCTTGATGATCCTATCGATCAGTGGCTGCCAACAGAGATCACAGAAAAAATACCGTATTCCTCCAGGATCACCATACGGCAGCTCCTCGACCATACGAGCGGCATTGCTGATTACAATGAAGAGGAGATTATCCGGACTGAATACGCAAAACCCGATCTTCCGGTTCCCTACCAGTACAGGATGTGGCAGGGAATCAATGCGAGCCCACTCTTTGAACCGGGTTTAGACTATGAATATTCGAATGTGAATTATATACTCCTCACCCTGATCATTGACCAGGCAGCCCAGACCCCGTATGAGGACTACATCACCAGGGCAATTCTTGTACCGGCAGGCATGAATCAGACCTTCATCCACCGCACCAACAGTATCCCCGGACCACATATGGGGTGCCCGGGAGAAGAGTATGTTGACGGAGAACTGCCTGATTTTTCAAACCTGTATATTCAGTTTGACCGGGGGGCAGGGGATATCGTTAGTACACCGTCCGACATGAACAGATTCCATCTGTTACTCGAAGATGGGAAAATCATACGTCCTGAATCGCTTCAGGAGATGAAAACGATTAACAAAATGGCGTATGGACTTGGATACGGATGCATCAGTAACACTTCAATGAATGTAACGCTGTGGGGACACGCCGGTGGATATCCGGGATCATACACAATGTGGTATTACTGGGAAGAGGAAGATACAGCACTTACTATCAATCTGAATTCACTTGGAGATATGGGGACGGCAAACAGGGAGATTCTCGTTCCCCTTCTCAGTTATATTCAGCAACAGGAATGAAATCATACTCCCTTTTTCTGTGACCATGCGGATAGAATAGCAGGGAATACAATTCAGATCATCTAACTGAAAAAGATCTCTTCGAATCCAACCACCAATCTATCTATTTTCAGCATCCGGGGAACAAAATGTCTCAACGGGATTACCCGTTTGACGATAGCCCGGCTCATCCCCTCTTTTCCAAATTGATAGCCTTCGTCGCTGCAAATCCGGTCGAGAATGCAGCCTGAAGGTTATAGCCCCCGGTATCGCCGTCAATATCAAGCACCTCGCCGATAAAGTAAAGACCCGGCACGAGTTTCGACTCCATCGTCTTTGGGTTGACACCATCAAGGGATACGCCGCCGGCGGTCACCATCGCCTCGTTAAATCCGCCACAGGACGCCACATCAAAGGGAAATGCCGTGAGATAGTCGATGAGAGTCGTTCTCGCTTGTTTTGAGATATGGGCGCCGGTTTGATCCACGGGGATATCGGCCAGGTCCAGCAGTTCCTTCACGAACCGCTCAGGAAGACCATATTCTGAAAGAATGGTCTTCAGTAGCCGTTTACCGTGCTCCGCCGTCTTTTCAATCAGGTTTTTCAGGAGTGTCCCGCGGTCCATGCCGGGGACAAAAGAGATCTTCAGCAGGTCACCTGCTCTGATGAAACGTGACAGATGGAGGATGACGGGGCCGGAAAGGCCATGATGGGTGAACAGCAGGTCACCGACGGACTGGCGGATTTTTTTATTCTCCCTGAAGAGTGAGACCACGACATTCTCAAATGATAGACCGGCAAGGTGAGAATACGGATAATGCCTGGCGTATACGGCTGCAAGAGCCGGACGAATCTCCGTTACCGGCTGGTCAAGTCCGTTCGCAAACCGGTACCCGTCCCCTGAAGAACCCGTGGACGGGTACGACATCCCTCCGGTCGCAATGACGACATTTTGAGCGATATAGCGGCCATTTTTGGTTTTCACCGAAAAACCACCTTCAGATGGTCCGACATTCAGGACCGGTTCATTGCATTGCAGCATAACCCCTCTTCGTCTGCATTCCAGGAGGAGCAGATCAAGAACATCGGACGCCTTCCGTGTCGCGGGAAAGACCTTCCGGTTATCATCGGCGACCATGGTAAGCCCACGGTTCTCAAAGAAGTCGATAAGGTCTGTGTTCGTAAACCCAAGGAGAACCGGACGCAGGAATTTCCCATTGTCCCCGTAACGGGAGAAAAATTCACGGATATCGCCACCGTGAGTGAGGTTGCACTGCCCGGCACCCGTGACGAGAAGTTTCTTCCCGCAGGTCTCTTTCTTTTCGAGTATAATCACACTCCGGTTCGCATCCACAGCGTGAAGTGCACAGAAGAGCCCCGCCGGACCTGCTCCGATAATCACTACATCATAGTTGCCTGGCCCGCTCATTATGGATCAATCTCCCCTTGGTTTTTCACGTACGTGTTTATAGCATTTCAGTAATGATAAGGAGGTCACACTGAAATCTTATTTTGGCTTTTGGGGCCGGTTCCAACAACAAATCCGGTTCACCTGTCAGTTCCGGGCACCTTCAAACGTCTGGCTTACCAACCAGCTTCTCACTCCTGCCTGTTCTGCCATCATGGTGGAGAGAATGGCACAAGTGCTGCATTTTTTCTGCCGGAAATATCCCGGAAAAAATGAATGATACCGTATCACAAATTCAGGCCCGCTTTCCTCACCACAACCATTATCAATCAAAAAATATCTACCAAATCGGCGTATATTCTGCGGTTGAAAACCCTTTATTCACGTTAATATCATTGAAAAGCATGTGCGGAATAACAATCGGCGTGGTTCGGTTGCGGGGCAAGGATTCGATTGTACGCCGGGTCCGGCACCCGTTGGTTCGGCAGATTCTGGAGTGTGACGGGCGGGAACCTGAGAAAAAGGAAGGGTGGGAGTGAGCGAACAAACAACGGAAAATAGCTCATCTCACTCCATACGGGCACTCATCATATGATAAATCGCATCCATTGCAAAGATATTTCATACACTAAACCACAAATTCAACCATGAGATTCATCTAAATGAGAATCTCATTGAGCAATAATTTTCCTAATTTCCTCTTAAAGGATGACGTTGAACAGTTGCCCGGATACCTGGTGGATGAATGCCTTGAAAATACATGCACTCTTATTCATTGTATTGCTTCTCTGTACCCTATGCATATGTGGTTCCACCAGTTCGACAGCTTTATTGAATGTCAATAACAGCAATTCAGTTTTTGCAAGTCACGCCCCAACCACAACAACAACACAAAAAATTACAATACAATCCGGTTCTGCCAGTTATTCATTCAATTACCCGGGTCAGACGTTCAACATCTCAACCACCGCCGGAACGGTTGATGATCTCTCTTTTGCTGGAGAAGAAGTAACAATCCTCCTAACAGATCTTGAAGAGGGTGCCTGTGCCAACATAACAATTGATCTTCCGTTTGAGATGCCGGAAGGACTCTATTCCTATTACTGGAAAGAGAGTCCTGGTGGCAGCACAATACCGGTCACCTACGATGTATCGGATGACAACCGCCATCTCACCCTTCATCTGCAGGACGGTGTCATAGATGAAGACGATGCAATAAACGGCGAAATAGCCTATCCATTCTCTCTGGCACCACCACGGTTTCTGCCAACGAGTTCCATCTCAGGAAGAAAAGGAACCATCTCAGTAACTGAGACCTTGACTGGCAACAACTTTGAGATCAACCTTGAAGCCTCTGAAGGCACACTGACCTCACTCTATCTCGTTGATTCTGATAATCTTCCCGGCGCAGGAGGTACAGTCTATCCGTATCAGCTGGTGAAGTTCACCATTGAAGACGTTTCACCCGGCGGGAATGTTGATGTGGCCATTACCTATCCGGATCTCATCTCCCTGAATGAAGAATACTCACTTACCTATCGCAAATTTAATCCAAATACTCTGAAGTGGGAGACGTTTCCGGCAC
>CAZBGM010000026.1:14304-17453 GCA_964491505.1 uncultured Methanomicrobiaceae archaeon
ATTACCAACACCTCTGTTCTTCAGGCCAGCAACGCTTCAGCAATTACGATAACCGCCAATAATGTCACCTTACAAAGCCTGAACATTTCAAATAACCACCATTTTGCAGGAGTGAATGGTGCGGGTGTCAATGCAACAAAAATAAGTGCTGACCTTGAAAAACTTACAATAAATGATTGCCTTTTTCTCAATAATGAAATAAGCCGGAATGTTTATTCATACGGTGGCGCTCTCCAGCTATTTTACATTAATAACGCGTCTGTTTGTGATTCAACGTTCACAGGAAACATCGCACGCACAGGAGGGGCGATACATCTTAGAGGAGGAAGTGCAGTTTTTTCGGGAAATACAATTGATCTCAATCTGGGCAATTATAGTGGTGGATTATTTGTTAATGATTCTACAGTGACCATTGAAAACAGCAATATTGAAGCTAATGGAGGTGGTGAATACGGCGGTGGCGTATTTGCTCACTGGGCTACCGTCTCATTTGAAAATACTACCCTCATGCTCAATAATGCAGGCGAGTCTGGTGGTGGGGTGTATGCAAACCAGGCTACAGTAACAATTCAAGACAGTACCATCCTCATCAATAATGCCGGTGAATCCGGTGGCGGAGTGTATGGAGAAAATGCCGTAGTAACAATAACAAACAGCAACATCTCCGACAATATTAATGACAATTCTGGTGGTGGCGTATATGCTAAAGAGACGACGCTAACTATTACAGATTCCACTATCAGCAACAATATAGGCGCTCATTATGGAGGTGGCGTGTATACAAAAGATAGTGAACTGACAATTGAGGGCACTATTATTCGGGACCACACGGCATCAGTATCCGGCGGTGGAGTGTATGCTGATAACAGCACGCTCACGATCATTAATAATTTCTTTAAAAACGATGATAATCTCTATGTACATTCTCAGTTGGGATACGTCTGGGATGATGTTTTTAACCGGACGCTTCTTCTAAAAACGAATATTGTCGGTGGAAGATACAGTGGAGGTAATGCCTGGGCAAATCAATTAGGCACTGGTTTTTCAGAGACCTGCACTGATGCCAATCTGGATGGTATCTGTGATGGAAACTTCACGATCACCGATGACCAGAGTGCTGTCATCGGCACCGATGAACTACCTCTGGTGTACCCACCTCCTTCGATTTCTTCTGAAAGTAACGCTATAGGTTCAGGATATAATTCTGATATTAGTGTTGGTGTAGCATACGATCTTAAAGCTGGCGAGCCGACCGTTCTGGTATTGAAAAAAAATGCAGTGACTCAGGTCAGGATTTTGCCAGCAGTAGATATACCCGAGTTGATGGTTACCGTCGAGCGGAAATCAGGTCCTGATAGAGACATCGAACCTCCGGATACAAAAATATACCAGTATGAAAAAGTGACCCTGTACAAAGCAGACGTAACTGAAATTACGAATATCACATATACCTTCAAAATCTCAAATGACTGGCTTGCAGAACAAAACGTGTTGCCGGCACTTTGGCAGTATAACAAAACGTCAGCAAACTGGACTGGATACTCTACAACCATAACTGGCAATGACGCCTATGCTATGACTTCTGAGGCAACCTGTCCGGGCGTTGGATGGATTGCTTTTGGAGGTGAAGCGGGGGCTCCTTTAGAAATAGAAGAAATCGTGATAGATGATTCAGGAGACATTCCCATTCAGCCTGAAGAAACGGCGATCGTATACCCCACCTATCAAAGAAAAGAACGAATGCCAGTACCGGTGACTGAAGCAAAACCGTCACCTCCGGGTGTAGCTGGTTTACTCATAGGTCTGGGTGCTGCAGCACTCCTAAGGCACAAATTCAAATAGTGCTGGCTGGCTTGCACCCTGGTTTCTTTCTCGCTGCCATTAAGGAAACAGATACATTTCCAGCCAGTCAAGTTCCTCCTGAACCTTTCTGTACTGATGAACATATTCCTCAAAATGATGTGACTCTCCGGGGAATAATAAAAACTCAACCGGGGCAGAACTGTGCTCTTTAAACGTTCGATACGTCACCATCGCACTCGAGGTCACCACATCGTCATCTTCAGTTCCGCTCATCATCAGGAGGGGCGTTTCGATATGTTTTGCCCCGTAAATCGGCAATATATCTCTGAAAAGGTCAGGATTTCCAAACGGAGTGTCACCGAAGTATCTCTTTGCCATAATGATCCCATCTGTCCCGGCAATCATCGCAGAAAACTCAGCGGTTCCGGCTCCGCAAACCGCAGCTGTAAGAGAGGGATCCCCTGTTATCAGGTCAAGGGAAAGTATTCCTCCGTTTGACCATCCTGTTGAACCGGTCATTCATGACCATGACGATTTCGGAAAATGGGTTCTTTTTCAACGATATACACCATCATTTTATCCAATGGAATTACTTTAAGAGACCCTGTATTCTTCAGGGTTTCCTTCAGATGGTCAAGACTCACGGGTTCAAACTCTTCCTTGCTGTGAACTTCCAGAAACCCTTCTGTTGTGTATTCTGCAATAATAAAGCGTTTTGAAGAAATACGCCGGAATTCAGATACAGCCTTACCCCTGATTCCGGTTGGGAAGTGATGCAGGGCACAGAAGCATATGCAGACGTCAAATGCATCATCACGGTACGGGCATTCTGATGCATCCGCCACTTCAGGATTTATTCTGTCTGAGACACCCTCTTTTTCTGCATATTCCTTCCATAGCTGTATCTCTTTTTTGTCAATGTCAATGGATGTAACAAAGCAGTTGAAATATTTCGCGGCAATGGTCGCGAGGGGTCCTGCACCGACATCAAGTATTCTGAAATTTTTTACTTCACCAAGCTCAAGAATTTTCTTCCTGATTGAAACAAAATCGCCTTCCTCCTGGCTCTTCTTTTCTTCTGCAGAATCTGTCATTGTCATTGTCATTGTTGTTATTTCATATTTACCTGTTTTCCAGATAATTCGTTGTGCATGCTATTCGTTAGAATATCATACACGTTTTTGGTGACATAAACCACTCAATCATTCGCCTTCAGGTGATTTTTCCAAAAAACCCCCCATTATACAATCATATACAGAGACTCCGGCAAAATCACGAAAACAGATACATCTCCAGCCAATTAAGTTCCTCCTGAACCTTTCTGTACTGATGAACATATTCCTCAA
>CAZBGM010000027.1:0-15937 GCA_964491505.1 uncultured Methanomicrobiaceae archaeon
CACACCGGTCTGGGGCTCTTTCTATCAAGGGAGATTCTCTCGATCACCGGGATGAGTATTACTGAGACAGGTGTGCCGGGAGAGGGTGCACGGTTTGAAATTTCGGTGCCGGACGGGTTGTGGCGGTTGGTGTAATCACCACCAACACTGAAAGGAAAGAGTGCCCCCTAATTTACTATTCAACCCAGAATCTTCCTTGAAAACCATCAGAAAATCCAGTAGAGCCCATGCCTCTTATTTTGGAATATCTGGCATCTACAGTATGGGCACATATCCCACAGGGCTGGGAGAAATACCAGAAACACCGTCACCGAAGCACCGGCCACACACTAAAACCATGCGCCCCTCACCTCTCAGCCAAACGCAATCCTTTTCATCTTCTTAAAAAAACGCTGCTCCTTTCTCAGATTTTCACGCTCTTTTCCTATTCATTTCACTTACAGACTACCCATAGTTTATTCTTAATTACTCCCCGAATCCATGTTAAAAATGAGAATGGCCCCTTAAAATTCAGGAAGTCGGGTTCCGGCCTGATCAGAAGCTTTATCGGAACCATCGGGAACCCTCACCTGTGTCAAGTGAAAACCGTGCTTGAAATGAATATTTCAGGCGCTGTCTGATGAAATGGATGTACCATTTCATTGAAACCGGCACAGGAACCCACAAGAGGTTACGTATGAACAGAAATCTGAACAGAAAACCAGACCACCGGTCCCGACAAACCATGACCGAACGCCGGGCCCGTTATCAGAACAGTCCGCTCTGTGATGAACATCTCACAGCAGCGAAAATACAGCAGAATATGTGTTTCATCGCCAATACCGGGGTGAACGCATGAAAAGAACAGGCGGCAGCCCCCCAGCTCAAACGTCAAATAAGAGAACAGAGACTGCCAACAGTATTTCCACCGGCAAAAATAAAGCCCTTTGTACTGTTGCAGCCATACTGAGCCGCCTCTACAGAAGTCCTTTCGGAGGAGTGAACCATGACCGTTCTTGAAGACTGTTCCCTATCTATCCGTGACCGGTCACTCCGGCACTTTTCTCTCTCAGAGGAGCGAAACGAACTTCTGACACAGATGAAAGAGATTGAGACAGTCGTGGCCGGTGCCGTCGATGACGAGTACGCTGCGACAAAAGATAAGTCTCTTTCCAACGCTGACAAACGCCGGCAGGAGACAGCCCGGCGGTGTGGTGATGACCCGTCCTACGCCGCAATGAGCGAACGGACAGAAGAGATCCGGCGGGAAGCGGTCACGATTTCAATTGAGATCAGTTACCTGAAACGGTGCTATCAGAACATGCTTGTTCGCCTGCGCTGTTCGGACCAGCCGGAGATATTCCGGGAACTTTTTGGAGCTAAGGAGGCATAGATGCAGCCATTACAGGACACCTACGCTCTACCGAAGGTTTTCTTCGGCCCGGAGCTTTCCCGGACCGGCACGGCCGTAATCCCGGAAGACAGATTCGCTTCAGAGGCTGAGATACTCCCGGCTGCTGACGGATTTCGGCCATTCCCTGCGGTGAGAATGGAGCATGATGCACGACGGTTTGTGGTGCATGACCCACGGTTTTGCCGGGCGGTCGTGCGGATGGCAGAACGCTGCGGATGGCATATCCGGACAGCGCAGACCGGCACCCGGGTCTATGCTCCCCACATTCTCTTTCTGGTCACACCCTCCTCAACACTGGTGCATTCGGATGAACCGGCCCTGCTGTGTCCCTACGCGGACCGGCTTGCCCGTGCATTCGGGCCGGACACTGATGGCAGTCTGATTGCCGCTTGTCTGCGTGAGGAACTGGCTTCGGATATCATCTACGATGAAGGGACACCGGTCATGTGCGACCCGGCAATTCGTCAGGATGGTGTACCGGTTTGTGCAGACGAACCTGGCCGTCATGCAATCCGGCATGAGAGCTGTTTTCTCCGGGAATCAGCGGAGGTTTTTGCATGAATGCTTCAGCCCTTCTGCTGGTTTCTGCAGAGATCCCTGCGGAGAAGAAGAACCGGATCCTGTCGCTGCCCCGGATTACCCCGGTACAGTACTCGTATCTGCAGGCCATTGCAAAGCATCCGGGAATCTGTGCCAACCGGGCCGGCCGGGTCATTGGCCGGAAACATAGTTCATCCCATGATTTAGTGAAAGCACTCATCAGGATGAACCTGGTATCACGGCAGGAAAATCCGTTTCTGTCATCCCCAACAGGTATTCCTCTGTTTGTTACGTCCACCGGCTGGCATCTGCTTACGGTGCTTCAGGAGGCGGGTCTGTGAGCACGGTTCAGGAGGTTGTGCGCCGGGAGCTCTCGTTTCTTGCCCGGTGCGACGATGAAGAGGAGCTTGCTGCAGCACTTGATGGCTATAAGGAGTGGGAACTCATGGGGTCGGTTCTGGTTTCGGAAGCGAAACGGCGGAAACGTACGCTTGCAATCGACCGCCTGACGTCCCGGCTGAACGTTATGACGGGGCGGTGAGAGACATGGAGCGGATGGTTCAGACGAATCCGGATGCACGGTGCCTGCATGCAATCAGCCGATACAAAGGCACGGACCCATTTTACTATTCGGAGGTGAAGGGCTTCGTACGACACCAGATGAAACTCAACAAGCTGGTAATGTTTGGCTGGGTCGTGTCAGAACGAAGGGGTAGTGAGAGGGTACTGGTCTACCAGATGACATGGGAAGCATACCAGCGGGTGACCCGGTTGTTTGCCGCTGATCATGAAGAGGAGGTCCCGGTGCAGGAAGAGCACCGGACCAGTACTCCGTTTTTCCGGGAGAACAGGATTGCCCGGATTATTCAGGGTATCTGGGAGCAGGAACCCCAGGACAGTTTGGAGATGGTGGCAGGATGGTGAATTGCTGATGAGATTTACTGAACAACCGTATGATGAGCTCCCGGCAAACCTTGAGGGGATGCTTCGGTCCGGCTGGGCGTTTTTGATAGCGGATGATAATGTAATTCAGGCCGTGGAGATGAAGATAGATCCGGAGGGTTTCACCGTGATAATGATTCCGGGGGCAGGACTGAAGCCGATGACGAAGGTTCTTATTCTGGTGAAGGTGGCGGCTCTTCTTGACGAGACGGTTCCTGACCGGGAGAAGATTCGGGCTCTTTGGTGTGAATGGAAGATGAATCCGGCGTCTGGTACAATGGACCTTGGGGTGATGTCGGTTGCGTTTGAGGATGAGGAGGTAACGGCGTTGGTAGAGAGGATGCTGGAAGAATAGTGGGGGTGAGATTTCATTGCAGGTTTTTTTACTTTTTAAATTAACCATGTTGAATCAGAATTGATGATATATCAGCTTCTTTTTTAATATCACATGCCCCACCACCAATTCTTTTTTTCAATTCTTTTTTAGGAGTTTTTGTATCAACAGGAGAGGAATGTTTATTGTAACAAATGTATGCCATCCAATTGATTTTTAAGTCAGAATTTCCCTTAAATTGAGAAACTAAACAATTATATGTATTCTCTATTTGATCGACGCCCTTAGTAATATCATTCCCTTTTGCCTCAACTAACATTAATGTATAATTGTTTTTAGTCATATCTCTAAAATAGACTAGAAGATCACATAGTTTTCCTTCAAGCCCAAATTTATCTCTGATGGGGGAATCCTCTCCAGATTTGTCTCCTATACGAAAGAAGGCCACTCTATAATTTGGAGAGATTGGAGGCTGATATACAATTTTGGTTCCACTCTCTTCAAATTTCACTCCATTGATAAATGTATAAGGAAATATTGTGTTGAATGGCATAAAATTCAAATCCTGTCATAAAGTTCATTGATTGCTTCAGAGACCTCACTAAATGTCCCCCAATTTATCAACCCGTCCTCTTTATCCAAAATATCAGTTGCTGTATTATTTTCAAAAAGATAGACAGAGACATCATTTTTGTCTATGAAAGCCTCTTCAGATTTGAGGTAGAATAAATCTTTAATAGAATCTGGTTCCGGGTTCTCTTTTGCCTTCATAAGATTTACAAGATGATCTACAAAATAAGGACTATGTGTTGTGAGAATTACATTTATCCCAGAGTTTACCAACATCGTTAGAATTTCAATAAATTGTGTCTGTGATTTTGGATGTAAATTAATTTCAGGTTCATCAATGATTATTAAGTCATTTTCTTCCGAGAAATATTTCAGATATATTACCAAGGATGATAAATCCTTAACCAAAGATGATGAGGCTGACAAATCTAAGTCTATCTTTCCTTTTGGAGAATTGTAGCTGTATATCAATTCTTTTTTATTGATATTTTCGGCTTCTTTATAATTGATTGAACCTTGAAGAACACATTTTTCCAATAATGAAGAGATTTCTAGATATTTTTTTACTTCAGGCTTTTTTTGAGCAGATTTGAGCCGATCATTAATATCAACCTTCATTGAACGTGCTATCAAACCTATAAAGTTCATTACAGGGAAGGGCAGTTCAATATTATTTCCCTCACTTTTTGGATCATAATCCTGCTCTGCTTCTTTTACTTCGTGAATTAGAATCGGATTGAAAAAAGTTATTAAACCCGTTCTTTCAGCTGGGAAATAACAATCGTCAGAATATATTGATCTATGGATTGTCTCAAAAATTCGTTTTAGGATAAAATCCTTTATCACTGATGGTGGAAATTCTTCAGGTAGTTCCTCATATTCTGTGTAAAAATGTATGATATCTTCATTACGTTCTTTGACTGCTTTTAGCAAAGATTCTCCTGTCTTTTTTTTGGAGATTCCTCCCTTTGTTTTCATTTTTTTCAAATTTAGAATTTTTTTATCAATATATTCGTCGCTAAACTGAAAGTTGATTTTGAAATCTTTGAAATCTCCATATTTTGTCGCAAAAAATTTGTCCAGCCAATTTCGTGATAACTCGCCAACCTGATTGAAGTAAACTTCTCCGAAATCTTTTAGAAATTCAGCGATATCAACATCTGCTCTTCCTTCAGAAAATATTTGATCTAATGCTTTTTTGATAGAAGGAAACTGTTCATAGTCATCCGATTCTGAATAAGATTTTTGCATCTCGTTCCAGCCGTTTTGCCCGATTATTCCAGATATTGTATAGGCTGCCCAAGACTTTCCTGTTCCCGGAGGGCCAATAAATACTGTTAATGGTTTGACCGTGATATCAGCAGAATCAATCGCTCCTAAATTTTGTATTGAGATTTTCATTATTGATTCACTGTTTAAGATTACGTCCCTTAAAAGTTAATTGTAACGTTGATTCAGATCAATAATTTCCAACTTTTGAATAGACTTGCTCCATAACAATAAGGAGATTTTTTACCCCATCACCACCTGCACCAACACCCCGGCAACGACTCCCACAACCGCCCCCAGCACCCCGGCAACGCCGGTCATTCGCTTTTCAACGCCTACATGTTCTGCTTTCCATTCTTCCAGCCGGCGGACCCGTTTCTCCAGGTCAGCGTCACAGCTTTTCATCTCTTCGAGCGTCCGGCAGATCCATTTAATGTGTGCCGCCTGCTCTACCAGAAGCTGATTTGATTTCATTACCAGCGTGGTAATATCCTGTTCATTCATACCTGCCATGTTTTGATTTGGTGCAGATAAGAATACTGTAATTGTCCTGTATTTACCGCCGGATGATGGAATGAGACGATCAGAAGCTTTATCGGCACCGGCGCAGACGTTAGAGTCAGACCCCGGCACCATCCACCATTTTGCCTAACCACGGAACCCATCTGCGTTGCGCTGTGCGGGGAGGAGAACAGAAAAATGGCAGCGAATTTTACGCAGACCCAGATTGTCAAGTCCGCCGAGCGGAGCAATACCGCTCCGATTGTGGACGTGACCACCTTCGGGACCGTGCTGAGTGATCTTGTCACCAGCAAACCCGGAGCAGACAGTGCAGAGATTGCTTCAGAATACTATACCGTCAAATTCTTCATCTATGATGTGGAGCTCAACAAGCTCGGCGAGATCACGATGAAGGTCCCGTCGGCCGCCGCCTATACGCAGGCGATCACCGATGTTGTGACAAACGGTGCCCTTAATGCAGTAGCAACTGCCTGTGCTGAAGGAGCAACTGTCGAGCGCAACCAGTCCGACGATGTGTTCAGCGCCCGTGTGAAGCTCACCCAGACCGAGGAGAACGGTGACGAGATCTTCTACGTCACGCTTGGTCGTGAGAAGACCCGCATCACCTCGTATGAGGCCGACGCAGTCCTGACCTCCGTAGAGACCTGGGCCAATACCCAGACGGCACTGGCCTGAGCGGGGTTTCCCCCCGTTCCCTTTTGAGGTGATATTCTATGACTGAATTTACCCCTACGGCAACCGTCAAGCGTGCTCTTCTGACCTTCCCGGCCCGGCTGACCCTTGCCCAGCACATCGCTCTTGTAACAGAGATCCTCACTGATCCGTTCAGCTTCGGGACCGTGGAGCAGACAGAGAGTGAGTACTCGTATGTGACACAGATGCTGGATGCCGACGGCAAAAAGACCGCAACCATGCGGATTGAGACGCCCATCGGCAGTGCCGAATCCGTTCCGTATGGCTATGTGAATCTGATCGACAATCTGAGCATCCCGGACCCGGCGTTTACGGACGCTACTGAGAGCCATGACGCAACCGACGATCTCTTCCACGCCCGGTTCAGGTGCGAGAACAGCACCGAGTCGTTCTACCTGACACTGGACCGGGCTGAGATGGTTGTTTCCAGCTACGAGGACGACGCCGTTGTGACCGCTGTTGAGACCTGGGCGAACACGAAGACTGAACTCGGCGGCGAGGGAGGTGTCTGATCATGGCTGACTTTACGGTAACTTCCATGGTGAAAGTCTCGGACCGGCCCCTTTCGACCCCGTTTGCGACTCATGAGGCGGTCCTTGCCATCGCTGAAGCACTGGTTACGGACAATCCGTTTGAGGCCGCTGAGATTGCCATCTCCCGCAAGCGGTTCACCGGCACCTATGCGATGCATGATACCTCGGTTGAGAACTGCCCGGTCTCGGTCATCAACATCACGGACTATGACAAAAAGACCGCCGATGCCTGGATGTATGTCAAGCTGGACACCGGGTTCCGGGATTCGGTTGGCTTTGATGAGCTCACTGATGCGGAGGCCGGTTATCCGAACGCCACCTCAGCGAGTGTGACGGTGAAGGTCAAGAACGACAATGAGACGTTTTTTGTGGCCTTTACGAATGAGAAGGTCCGGGTTTATTCCTATGAGGATGATGGTGTCGTAACGGCACTTGAGACCTGGGCGGATGGGAAAGCTGTGCTGGGGTGAAGTGGTAAACCCCTCACTCACTCATTTTCATTATCCTTTTTCTGAGTTGTTTCAATAGTGCCTCTACACGAGCTAGCCGATGTTGCCGTTAATTTGAGTTCAACGACAGCACGGTTCACTTCACGAACCAATTCATCTTCTGTTGGCAGACCTTTCAGATAATATTCGGATACACACATTGGTTTTGTCATACCCCGCAGCGAATATTCCGCCACAATGTTATTGTGTTTATTGCAGAGTAGAATCCCGATGGTCGGTCCATCACGGTCCGGTTCACGTTCCTGTGCATCAACAGCGGAGAGATAAAAATTCAGTTTCCCGGCATATTCTGGCTTAAAATCATCAATCTTTAGTTCAATTACAACGTAGCAATGCTGTTTCGTGTGATAGAACAGCAGATCAAGTTCATAATCCTGATCACCTACAACAAGCGGATAGTATTCTCCAACAAACGCAAATCCCCGGCCAAGCTCAAGCAGGAAATCTTTAAGGTGATCAACCAGAGATTTCTGTAATTCCCGTTCAGAGATCTCTTCGGAAAGTCCCAGAAAATCAAAGATGTATGGATCTTTCAGAATTCCCTGAATTAAATCAGACTGTGGTGCCGGGAGTGTTTCATGCAGATTTGTGATTGCGTTTCCCTGTCGCTGAAACAGGCCACTTTCAATCTGATGGGTGAGCACACTACGGGACCAGCCGTTCTCGACACTCTTTTGTGCGTAAAATAAACGCTCGTCTCGCAGCTTGATTTTTTGCAAAATAACCAGCGTGTGACCCCAGGGAATTTCTGCAACAGCTTGTTGCAGTTTGGTCTGTTTTATATGTTAGTTCAGAATGTTTTTGTGCAGGATCATTCTATTTTTTAGCGACTGTAAGTAGAGCCATGCCTTTTCAGACATGGAAACTCGCCGGGGTCTTGACCGGATGCAACGACAATTACCGGCTATTCTATTCCGCGTAACAAGATCCTTATGCGGATTTTTAAAGATCTGGATCTTGTGGAATATCTCGGTTCCGGAATGCCCCGCATTCTGAAGGCTTATCCAAAGGAGTCCTTTATTTTCACTGCGAATTTTGTTCGTACGGTTTTTCCGATGGACCCGGCTGCACTGGAACTTGAAGAGGACGCAGGAACCAGGAAAATATCAGCAGATGCAGACGAAAAAAGTTCACAGAAAAGTTCACAGAAAAGTTCACAGAAAATTCTGCAGCTTGTGAGAGAGAACAACACGATCACGACAACAGAAATGGCAGAATCTTTGGGAATTAGCAGAAGGGCGATTGTAAAACAGATAGACACTCTCAAAAAAGAGGGGAAGTTACAACGCATTGGTCCCGACAAAGGCGGGCATTGGGAGGTCTTGGATGAGAACTAATGGTCCCGGATTTTGGGTGAGGTCGAACTGGCTGAATTTACGGTAACTTCCACGGTGAAGGTCTCCGACCGGCTCCTTTCAACGCCGTTTACGACCCATGAGGCGGTCCTTGCCATCGCTGAAGCACTGGTTACGGCCAATCCGTTTGAGGCGGCTGAAATTGCCATACTATTGGATTATCTGAATTACGATTATGAGACGGGATAATCTTAATTGAAAAGTACCGTTTCGAGTTCTATGAACCAGTCAATTTCCTGTTCTCTGCATGTTTCTATAAATTTCTGTAGCGCCTTCTTTAAGTGGTCTCTATCCGTTCTATCAATATTTTTGCCGGTAATAGCACGGACCTGTGACTCCAATGAGTCTGGAATGAAGAAAACAGAATGCTTTGTTTTGCTTTTAGTAAGATGAAAATTATCTGACATCGGGACTAGAATGTCCTCCCTGAACCGGTCAGAGGTCTCCCGCCGCAACCGCTTGAGATTTCCTGAATCACTATCAAGACAGAGGAACATGACGAATGAACCCTCTCTTTGTTCATAAAGGACTTTGAAATTCTCAATGCAACGAAGATTCCCACCCTCATCTTTGATGAGATATCGGATTCCTTTTCCCTTTCGTGGATTGATAAAATCTCTTATAACCAATGTTTCAGAATTTTGTTTTTTTCCGAGCTCTTCATTGGTTACAGTTTTATGTTTTATCTGCTTTTGTTCCAGAAGAAGTGAGAAAAAATAAACATCATGGATTCCTTCACAAAGAATCACCCGCTTTTCAGGCATTTTTTAGATGCCCCGGAGATCGAGATAGAGTTCGTTGATGACCTTCAGTCCTTCATCAGTAGTATAGTCGAATTTCTCAATCGTTTCACCATCAGATGTCATTTTTGAGATAAGCAACATCTCTTTCTCATCTTCAGTCTCAGGGTATTCCAGTGCCCCCTGAATCAGGTCATAGCTATGGGTTGCCATGAAGATCTGTACGTTAAGCTGTTTGCAGTAGGTGAAAAGGATCTCAATAAGAACACCCAGATAGCGGGGATGGAGATGGTTTTCAGGCTCTTCGATAATGAGAATGCCGTTTTCTGACTGCAGAAGGTTGTGCAGGGTTGTAAGAAGAACAATGAACCCATCTCCATGGGCGGCGATAGGAATTTCTTCAATCTCTCGACCTTTACGGTAGAGCACATTATTCTGAGTCAGACGCTCAATATTTTTTACCAGGTTGTGTTCTTTGATGAACTGTTCCAGCAGATGAATCTCTTTATCTCCGATGTTTTGTAGCTGAAATTTTTCGGAGTGTGACAATTTATTTACAGAAAGGGTATTTTTATGAAATAAAGTATCGTTGCCATAAATGATCCAATTTATTGGAAACGAGGGTAGTTGTAACTTTTTATTAGATAAGAACGTTTCAGGCCTATCTGATATCTTATCAGTTATTTTTGGGTTCTCTATTTTTACAAGATTTTTATATAGTTCGTTCACCCCTTTTGGGTAATAAGGAGTCAGACCAAGGCTGTAGTCAGAAATAGTGACAATAAAGTCGACATTATCTAAGAGAATTTTCAAATATTGATCTTTGTAATCCTCGTTGGATTCTAAAGGATCTACGAGTTGTTCAATGATATCTCTACGGACTTTCACATAGATTTTCGGGTCTGCTTTCCTGCAGTCTTTCAGATTTTTATAGATGGTTACATGGTTTAGATCTGAGTTGATGACAGCCTGCAGTTCATGATTCTTTACATTATAGGTTTCAAAAACAGAATCCATTTGGAATTGGGTATCTCTCCCAGTGGTATTGATATAGATGGCATCCAGAAGGGCCGATTTTCCGGTATTATTCTGCCCGGTGATGATATTGATCTGGTGGGGCTTATAGTCCAGTTCACCGATTGCCCGGAAATTCTCTATATGTAATGTATTGATTCTGACCATCCTGATCAGTATTTCGGTTGTACCTGTTTATATCTCTTTACCGGTAGACTTTGTTTGATTCATTTGGAATATCTCGTTTACTGTATCTTATCTGTAGGAACAAAATCTGCCCCTTCTGCTCACTCGGACCCTCCTTCCCGTCGGGCTGCTCGCCTCTTGCGAGGGGTTCGGGCGTAAGAATGAGTCGGGAAACCATGAAAAACAGCCGCTTGCGTGAGACGAGCAGCACGAGTTTTGCGAGGGTGCGAGTGAACAGAAGCGGCGTTATCACTAATTTATGTGGTGCACATCACTTCAGCAAGTGTTACGGTGAAGAACGACAATGAGGCGTTCTACGTGGCCATTACGAATGAGAAAGTCCGGGTCTATTCCTATGAGGATGATGGTGTCGTGACGGCACTTGAGACCTGGGCGGATGGGAAGGCTGTGCTGGGGTGAAGTGATCCCAATACTCTTTCTTTTTTTCCTACTTTTATCCAGACAGTATTTTTCAGACATTTTTTGTCATACAGCTCTTCCACACTATCAGGCCGCAACCACTTCCTCACAGAGAATCTCCGCCTGTTCAAGCACCGTTTCAGTTGCCCGCTCCTGTTTGTCCGGAGGATATCCGTGTTTTCGCAGAATACGTTTGACAACAATCTTCATCTTCGCCCGGACACTTTCGCGAAGTTTCCAGTCAATTGTCACATTCTTTTGGATGGCATGGACCAGTTCCGCAGCAATCTCCCGGAGTTCTTCATCTTCCATAACCGCACTGGCGCTCTCACTGTCGGCAATCGCATCATAAAAGGCCAGTTCCGCTTCAGAAATATTCAGCTCTTTACTGCGTTTGTCGCTTTCCTGTATCTCTTTTGAAAGCTTGATCAACTCTTCGATGACCATTGCTGTCTCTACAGAACGGTTCTCATACTTCCGCAGGGTTGCCTCCAGCATCTCCGAGAATCTCCGGTACTGCACTACATTCTTCCGTGCTCTGCCCGACACCTCGTCGTTTAACAGGCGTCTCAGAAGCTCTACGGCGACGTTCTTCTGCGGTAGTGCCCGGACCTCTGCCAGAAATTCATCCGAGAAGATAGAGATATCCGGTTTGGGAAGTCCCACTGCCTCAAAAATATCAATGACGCCGTTTGGGGCCACTGCATGAGATACCAGCTGTTTTATGGCATGGTCGAGGTCTTCACTGGGCCGGCGGGTTTCAGCTGAGGACTTGATAAGCTGAGCACGAATTGCCTGAAAATAAGCCACATCGCTTCTGATACGTTCGGTTTCCGGGTGTGGAACTGAAAGTGCATATGCTTTGGAAAGTCGGTCGGTCTCATCGGCAAACCGCTTTTTACCGTCTTGTAACTGGAGAATATGTTCCATCCCGCCCGGAATCAGGGCTAACCGGACTGCTGGCTCTCCCGTTGCCCAGGCCGACCAGTCAAAGCCGTGCAGCATTGCCTTGCAGACCTCATATTTTTCCACCATGAGCTCAACGGCCTGCTCCTTATCATCGACACTCAGGCCCCGTTTCTTCTTCCCGGCGTCAGTATATTCGTTCATAGCCTCTTTGAGCTGTGGAGCGATGCCGATATAATCGACCACCAGCCCACCGGGTTTGTCCTTAAAGACCCGGTTGACCCGTGCAATTGCCTGCATGAGACCGTGTCCCTGCATCGGTTTGTCGATATACATCGTATGCAGGCAGGGAGCGTCAAATCCGGTCAGCCACATATCCCGGACAATAACGATCTTCAGAGGATCGTTTTCATCGACAAAGCGGTTCCGGATAGTCTCCCGTTCCTGCTTGTTTCTGATATGTGCCTGCCATTCCGGCTTTTCAGAACGACTTCCGGACATCACAACCTTGATAGCTCCCGTCCGGTCATCATCGCTGTGCCAGTCCGGGCGCAGGGCGGTAAGTGCCTGATACATCTCAACGCAGATCCGCCGGCTCATGCAGACGACCAGAGCCTTACCCTCAAAAACTTCCAGTCGGGCTTCAAAATGATTTAAGATATCCTCTGCTACGGTTGTGACCCGTTTCTTTTCACCTACCAGAGCTTCCAGTGCTGCCCATTTGCCCTTCAGTCTCTCGGAGACATACTCTTCTTCATCTTCGGTTATGGTATCAAAGGCCGGGTCGATCTCGGCCGGTGTTGCTTTCAGTTCAATAGGCACATGACGACTTTCATAGTAGATGGGAACGGTTGCCTCATCCAGCACTGCCTGTTGTACATCGTAAATGCTGATGTAATCGCCGAAGACCTCCTTGGTGTCACGGTCCTTCAGGGCAATCGGCGTGCCGGTAAATCCGATAAAGGATGCATTGGGCAACCCGTCCCGGACAAATTTGGCAAAGCCGTATCGTAATTTTCCACTGGTCTGTTCCAGCCGGGCGGCAAGGCCGTATTGGCTCCGGTGTGCCTCGTCGGCGATAACAATAATATTGCGCCGTTCTGAGAGCGTGGGATAGACTTCTTCCCCACCTTCGGGGAAGAACTTCTGGATGGTAGTAAAGATGATTCCGCCGGATTCACGGGTTCCAAGCAGTTCCCGGAGATGGCGGCGGGAGGTTGCATGGTCCGGAGTCTGCCTGAGGTGTTCGTGGCAGCGGGAAAAGGTGGCAAAGAGCTGATCGTCCAGGTCATTCTCATCAGTGATGACAACGATTGTGGGGTTTTTGAGCTCCGGGTGTAGGGCAAGAGCACGGGCGTAGAAGACCATAGTGAGGCTTTTTCCGGACCCCTGGGTGTGCCAGACCACGCCACACCTTCGGTTTCCGGTGAGACTGATGGCCTCAGTGGTGCTTATGAGTGCCTCCCTTACGGCGTGGAACTGGTGGTAGGCGGCGATCTTTTTTATGCGTCCGTGTGTACTGTGCTCTTCAAAAAGGATAAAATCGTGGAGATAAGCTAAGAATCGCTCTTTTTCAAATACCCCTTTGATGAGCACTTCCAGCTGAGTCTGCCCAGGTTCGACGGTGTCGGTGCCATCGATGGTTCGCCAGTGCATGAACCGGTCCTTTCCGGAACTGATGGAACCTATTCTTGCCCCGATACCGTCGGAGATGATGAGTATTTCGTTGTAGTTGAAGAGAGTGGAGATTTGATCTTTGTAGTTCTGGAGCTGGGTAAAGGCCGACCAGATGGTGGCTTTTTCACTTGAAGGGCTTTTGAGCTCGAAGATGGCGAGTGGCAGGCCGTTTACAAAGACAACGATGTCAGGACGGCGGTTCTTCTGGTTTTCGACAATGGTGAACTGGTTGACGACGAGCCAGTCATTGTTTTCCGGATATTCAAAATCAATGCAGCGGGCAACCCCATGACGAATCATGCCGGTGCTGTTCGGATAGGCTGTCGAGGCGGCTGTTTCTGCAACTCCCGGTACGGTTTGTGTTATCCCATTCGGCGCGTATTCGACGTCTATGCCGTTGCTTAGAGCTGCGTGGAAGGCATGGTTATTCTCTTCCATAGCAGGGGAAGCCGGCCGGGTGATACGCCGGTAGGCCTCCTCTATGGCGTGACGGGGAAGGCCGGGATTGAGGCGGAAAAGAGCATCTCTTAACCTGTCAGGGAGGAATGGCTCTTCGTATCGTTCCCGTTCTGCGGCCGGCTCGCCGGGTGCGATATCCGGCCCGTAGGCAAGAGGATAGCCGAGACTCTCAAACCACTGGAGGGCTAGTCGTTCGATGTCGTCTTCGGTGAAGGTTGGGGAGTTCATGGATGGATGGGTCAGATGTCGGGGGGATTATGTGTAGGTTGCAATTTGGCATTCCAGAGGTTACATTGGTTATTGAAGATAAATATGAAGATTTTTCCACGTTTCTCTTTGTTTAGATAACCAAGCTCTGTCAAATGCAGCAGATCGGTGCGTGCTGTCTGATAGACTATACTAAAATTCTCCTGTATTTCACTGATGGTAAAGTACTCATCGCTGTGCCCCATCAGATAACCAAGTTCTTTTGCTTGACGTGTATTTATCTCCTTAATATTTTTTATCAACTTTTTTGTGTAGAGCTGTTCTGTCTGTTTTTCCTCCAGATATTCAAATAAATCACGCAGCGCTTCGTTAAGACAGGAGATATTATACAAAATAAAGTAGGTGAGGTCCATATCGTCATATTCAGTATAGAGATAGGCAAGAGCATATTTTTTCTTTGAACGTAGGATTATCCTTGAAATAGCCATATACTCAAAGAGCCAGTAGCCCTGGGAGAGCACGTACCAATAGAAGAGGCTTCGTGCTGTCCGGCCGTTGCCGTCCTCGAACGGGTGGATGTAACCAATCAGAAAATGGAGAATAATGCCCCGGATTACAGGATGGATATAGTCTGTTTCTTCTTCACCGGCCACCGACTGAAGAGGGTCAGGTTCTTTGAAATGGTTTGCAAATTTGCATAGTTCCGCAATCATCTCCGGAATTTCAGCAGCTTTCGGTGGGGTATGGTAGACTTTCCCATGAACCGGATCTACTACGACAATATCATCAGAGGTTCTGAATTGTCCAACGAGTTCCGGTTCGAGCGTATCTTTTGTGACATGCTGATGAATTTCACAGATGAGCTCCGGTGTCAGTGGTCGTTCAATGTTTTTTGCAATGAACTGCATGGTCTCGTAGTTATTGAGAACCATTTGCTCACTTTTATTTCGAGGCTTCTTTTTTTTCCGCAGCATTTCTTTTGCTACTTTTTGTGTGGTGACAGCACCCTCCAGAATACTTGAAGCGATGGCCTCATCCATCAGAGAATTAATGATATAGGAATTTTCCATCTGAATAGTTTTGTTTTGGATGCGAATGCTCCCTGAGAGATGGCGGTCAAAGGCATGTAAACTGCGCATAATATTGGGAAGAGCAGTGTATTGCAACACAAGATTGGAAAAACGAACTCCATCTGACCTGAGCATCCGGTACATTTTCATACATGTCCATATCCGTTTTCGCTCAGTTTCGTCTGGCACTCGATATTTCAGCTCTGACCAATAATAGTACTTCTTGTTGAAATCAGCAGCCTTCTTTTGAATATCTGAATCATTAAACCAAGACATAGCGTCTTCATCACTAAGAATATTCAGTGGTTCTGGTGGCTGTTCGGGTAGTGTTTTCATAGAACCTTGCCTAAATACTAAATTTAGGCTGGTTAGTATTTATTTGTTGTTGGATAATGGTTTGTGGAAATGCAAAGAGAACTGATCGCAAATACTAATCTAAACTATTTTAGTAGATTTTAGTAGTTGACATCAGTTCGGAAAAAAGATCTCCAAATACTAATCTAAACTATCTTAGTAGATTTTAGTAGTTGACATCAGTTCTGGAAAAAGATCTCCAAATACTAATCTAAACTATCTTAGTAGATTTTAGTAGTTGACA
>CAZBGM010000027.1:16037-17413 GCA_964491505.1 uncultured Methanomicrobiaceae archaeon
AAAAAGATCTCCAAATACTAATCTAAACTATCTTAGTAGATTTTAGTAGTTGACATCAGTTCAGGAAAAAGATCTCCAAATACTAATCTAAACTATCTTAGTAGATTTTAGTAGTTGGCATCAGTTCCGGAAAAAAGATCTCTAAATACTAATACTATACTATTTTAGTAGATTTTAGTAGTTGGCATCAGTTCCGGAAAAAAGATCTCTAAATACTAATACTATACTATTTTAGTAGATTTTAGTAGTTGGTTTTTGATTCAGAGAACTAAAGAATACAAGTCCTCAGAAGGTGCCGAAAGGGGAATAAATTATGACAGGAATTTCCAGAGAGGAAAGTTTCCTGAACATAAGAGGCTTTACCTCTGCCCAGTTTAGCCCGCCATTTCCACACCCGAGGGCTGGGAGAGCCAGTGATGTAACATCCCACTGATGATAATTCTTCAGAATGACATCAAGCCCTTTTTCAATATATTCTATCCTGGAAGGATAGCGCCAATGATTCTTTGTGGGGAAATTGATGATGGAATTTCCAAAGAAATCTATATAGAGATAAGGGACGCCGGGATGCACTTCTTTGTTTTTACAACGCTTCTGATAGTCCCGGAACATATCAGGATAATGTCGCTTAAATTCAAGAGCAATCCCTTTTCCCATGACTCCCACGCAGTTGACTGTATTTACGAGTGTCTGAGACGGATCGTTTAAGATGTTACCTGAAAGGAGTGTTATTGTCATGACGTTCTCTGAGGAGAAAAATTACTCAGGAGTCCCGATAAGACTTGTGCCGGATAATAAATCATAGGGCGATTATTTTTTCGAATATTTATACAGCTCATTCTTCGGCAACATATTCCCGGTTGCTCCATGATACCAGACGGGCATCTGTCTCAAATCAGGTACGCGGGTTTCCATAAGGCAGACATGCCATCGCCGTCACCTTCACTGTACGGTAAAAGAGAGGTCGATTACTGCAAGCATTGCCTCTATGAGATTCAGTCTACCGGAAGCAACATGTTCAGCAGATGTGCGGATTTCCAGCACATCTCCGTTTAATTTCACGCCGAATCGTTTGAGGGTCGTCATTAGCAGAGCCTTTCGCCCAGGAGTGTCAGGTTTCCAGCCTGAAAGTTCCAGATCCTGAAGGATGTACCCGGCATCCGTTATTACAAGTTCCCCGTTCCGGCGTTGTATGTAGATCTGAAGATAGTCATTGTGGGAGTCAAGATAGGGTGTCGTTATTTCAATCCATTCGTCCAGATGCTTCACCTCCTCCATCTGTTTCACTTGTCTCACCTGCTTTTTTCCCGAAGCGCCCGATGTCAGTACTTTAAAATCTGACAGAACGCTCCTCACAGATTCACCTCAAAACACCA
>CAZBGM010000028.1:0-1935 GCA_964491505.1 uncultured Methanomicrobiaceae archaeon
CAAGATAACCCTGCATTATCAGATCTGCAAGATATGCCTGCCACTCTTCTACGGTATGCTGCTTTCCACTCCCATGGGTTGTTATGGTGTGATGACCACGTTCACGGATTTTTCGATTCTCTGATCCCCGTAACACCCCAATCACATAATTAGCCCCAAAATGAGATCCAAGTTCTTTGATGCAACGAAGCGCTGTGAGAGCAATGAGGGTTCCTTCAAAGGGCATTGCAGGATTGGTGCAGTTATCACACCGTCCACAGCGCCCCTCGGGGAATGGTTCCCCAAAGTATGTGAGCAGTTGTCTGACCCTACATGCAGGACTCTCACAGTAGTCAGTCATCGCCGCGAGTTTTCGGTAGGCAACCTGCTTTTCAACATCGCTATCGAGCTGTTCGATAAAGAACTCGGCGGTCCGGCGATTACCCCTGCTGAAGAAAAGGATGCAGTCGGCAGGATCCTGATCACGTCCTGCCCGTCCAGTCTCCTGATAGTAGGACTCAGGTGTTCTGGGCATATCATAATGGATGACGAACCGCACATCAGGCTTGTCGATGCCCATGCCAAAGGCGACCGTCGCCACGATGACCTGTACCTGATCATACACGAACTTTTCCTGAGTCAGTGTCCGGATTTTTTTGGGAAGCCCCGCATGGTAGGGAAGTGCCGCAATGCCGTCTAAACGGAGTTTGTCTGCCAGGGATTCTGTCTCACGTTTTGCGGTGCAGTAGATAATGCCGGATGCGCTGGGATGAGCCTGAAGGTAGGTAAGAATCTGCTCATAAGACTTCTTTTTTTTCCTGACTTCATAGCGAAGATTGGGGCGATAGAAGGATCCGATAATGATTTCAGGATGTGAAAGACGCAATTGTTCACAGATATCTTCCCTCACCAATGGTGTTGCGGTTGCTGTCAGCGCTACGACTGGCACCAACGGAAAATGCTGTCGAAACTCCTTGAGACGGCGATATTCCGGTCTGAACTCGTGTCCCCACGCGGAAATGCAATGGGCTTCGTCAACAGCAATGAGAGAGATCACAGTTTTCGAGATGCAGGAAAGAAACTCTGGCTGGACAATACGTTCAGGAGAGACATAGAGTATTTTGATCGTTCCGGCAGCAATCTCTTCCTCAATGTGTCGCCGTTCTGTGTAACTGAGACTGCTGCTGAGATGGGCCGCCCTGATACCTGTCTGCACAAGTCCGTCGACCTGATCCTTCATCAGGGCAATCAGAGGAGAGATTACAAGCACCATTCCCTCAGTCAGAACTGCCGGAAGCTGATAACAGAGAGATTTTCCGGCGCCGGTAGCAATTACCCCCAGAGTATCGTGCCCCTGAAGAACAGCGGATATGATCTCTTCCTGAAATGGCAGAAACGAGTCATACCCAAAGCATTCCTGCAGTGCCGTATGCAAGTGCTTGCTGTTCATATTATCACGTTTAATACCGAAAACGATTACTTCTTTGTTTTTATGTGGGTGATCAGTGCGGGAATTTTTTCAAGTTCACGGTTGCGCTGCTCAGGTGAAACCGTGACATACTCTCCAGTCTGTGTAAAATAAAGGCAGGTGGTTACCGGCACCCCCAACATTTGCTCTGCTGCCTCACCATAGACTGCCATCTGGAAGAAGTGTTCATTACATTCAATTTCCGGACCGGTCTTATAGTCGATGAGCGTCCAGGTTCCCTTGGAATTCTTTATCAGTCGGTCGAAAATTCCTTTGAAAGAAGTTCCTCTGATTTGTGCGAGGAACGGAAGTTCACAATATTCTTCTGTCACATCCTGCATCCTATCCGATGAGCAGAATTGTTCATACAACGTTGTTAATTCTGCTTCATTTTCAGGATCGCTCCCTCCTGCCTCTGTATAGACTGTGGCAGGACTTTGCCCCTCAAAGACACGGTGGACAATTGTTCCCCATGTTGTGTTTAAAGC
>CAZBGM010000028.1:2035-17380 GCA_964491505.1 uncultured Methanomicrobiaceae archaeon
GTCTCTGGCAGGGATGTAGGATCAATCTGTAGGATAGAGCAAACCCAGTCGATACGCTTTTGGGAAGAATCCAAAGAAGCAGGCAGATTGTCCTGTCGACTTCCTGAAAGTATCAGGTGATCGCGGGCACGGGTGACGGCAACATAAAAGAGCCTTCTTTGTTCGGCCTTCTGCTTCTGATCTTCACGGTGTCTGAGAGCGGTGAAGAGCGGCGTTTCTATCAAATGAAAGGGATTGTCTGGGTCCGGCATTTTCACCGCAACGCCGCAGATAGGATCTACAAAGATCTGTGCTCTTCCACCTGGACCGGTTTCTGCCATGCCGGGCACCACTACCAATGGAAATTCAAGCCCTTTGGAAGCATGAACGGTCATCATTATGACACGGTCATCCTGTGAAGGTGGCGGTGGCGCTCCCCCCTCACGCTGTTCACGCGTCACGGCGTCTTGTAACTTTTTCACGAAGGATTCCAGAGACTGAACGAATCCCGTGCCAGTATCTCTTGACGATGCAACAAGCTTCTCTATGTTGGCAAGGCATTCCTCGCCACCGGGCAGAGCGGCATAGACTGCAGAAATTTCACTATCCTGAAGAATGCGCCGGATGAGGAGGTTAACGGGTTCTCTTCGGCAGACTGCTTTCCAGCAGGTCAGCATCTCCAGCGCCTCCTGTGCTGATGAACTTTCTGAGCGCTGCAATTTTTGCCAGAGTGTTGTGCCCCGCTCTTGTGCGACGCGGAAAAGGTCGGCATCACTCATGCCAAAGTATGGTGAACGCAACGCACCGGCCAGGGAAATATCATTATCGTCCCGCACCAGAAACGTCAGCACAGAAAGGAGATCAAAGATCTCCTGCCGTTCAAAGAATCCGGTTCCTGCATGGACATGATAAGGAATATCCCATTTTTTACACGCCCATTCAAACCAGTTCAGTTTCGTTCGGCGCTCAAAGAGAATCGCAATATCACCATACTGAAGTGGGCGTGTTATGGTCTGGCCGCTTTCATCCTGTATCGTGATATGACGTTCTTCGTTACCAACCAGCTCTGCTATTCGTTGTGCTACCAGATCTGCTTCAATCCTTGCAGAATCCGCAGCGTTGTCTCCTTTAGAAGGGATGAGGAGTTCAACTGTTCCCTTGTGTGTAGCGCGTCTTTCTGAGACATTTATCGGGTGGTAGGCAAAATCCCATTCTTTGCCCCTGTCCTGTAAGAGTTGGGAGAAGAGATAATTCCCACACGAAATCACGTCAGGTGTACTTCTGAAGTTGATATCAAGGGCAATTTCACGGCCACCGTCATGATCCTGAATCTGAGTGGAAGTCTCTTTGAATCTGCTGACATCGGCATCTCTGAAGAGGTAGATCGACTGCTTGGGATCACCCACCACAAAGATCATTGCGTTGCTTGCCTCGGCGATTCGCAGAATTATCCCGGCCTGAACAGGATCCGTATCCTGAAACTCATCCACCATGATATACCTAAACCGGTGTCTGAAATGCTGCCTGACATGTTCTGGGTATTCCCTGAAGATACGCGCAGTCCGGTAGATGAGATCATTGAAATCAAGAGAGCCAATCTGTTCTTTGGTGCGATCTGTTGCACGGGTAAAATCTGCAAAAACTGTTCCGAGATGATGTAGAAAATCAAGTGTCTCAGAAGTTTGTGGGCTTTTGGGGTCAAAGGAGAGAGATAGTGGTGTTTTCTGCGTTTTAATAATCTCTTTGACAATGGAATAGGAACTTCGCAGTGTCTCAAGGTCATCAGTGTTGAAAACTTTTTTTGAGCCCATATTTTTCGAGCTTTTGATGTCATAGAGCCTCAAAAGAGCCAGGCAGAGTGTTGATAGTTCTCCTTTTGTTTGAATATCTCTGAGAATTGGTGCCGCTCCCCGTAGGTAACGGGAGCCGGAATCAGTCTCGCCTGCATACTGTCCAGCAAGAGCCAGCAGGGCAGAGAGTGCACCAACAAAGGCGTCAGAAGCGAAAAGATCATCAAGTGCTGTTTGTTGAGTGTCTTTGAAGCAGTTTTGCCACGACTCCACAACGACGGACTCATCCTCAAAGAGGCACCCGAAGAATCCCTCTGCATCACCACGCTTTTGGTTCAGTTCGAGAAGACAAACCTTGAGATACTGGTCTCCTACGATCCGAAGTGTGCTGAGAAGTGCCTGCCTGTTGTAATCTTTCAGCTTTCCATGAATGAGATCATCAAGTGTCTCTTCAAGAAGTGCCGTGGCGTCTGCTTCTTCAAGCACGCCAAAACCGGGGTCTACACCGCCCTCCACGGGGAATTCACGGATTATTCTGGCACAAAATGAGTGGAATGTTGAGATGTTAGCCCAGAGAAACTCTTCCTGTGTCCCGTTCCAACCAGAACCACTCTTCTCAGAGAGAGCCGTTCTCACACGCCCTTTCATTTCCTGCGCAGCCTTGTCAGTAAAGGTGAGTGCGAGAATTTCAGGAATTCGATAGCCTCCATCCTGGATGAGATTGATGTACCGGGTAACCAGCACGTGGGTCTTCCCGGTCCCGGCTCCCGCTGTCACGCAAAGACTGGTGCTGTGATCCGTCGCAGCGTCCCTCTGGCGGTCGGTCAGGCTCATTTTTCCTCCTCTGCTTTGGGAATCATGTTGGACTGTTCTGATTCCAGAAGCCGCAGGGGATCCTTCCGACAGATGGTGCTGAATTCACAATACGATGGGCAATGGCTGAGATCTGAGGAGAGTGGGAATAATCCCTCCTGTGCCTTGCCAATCATCTCGTCAGCGTGCTTTAGGGCTGAGGTGATGAGCATTTCAAACTCACCTGGTTCAATTTTTCCTGATGGATGATATCCTCTGATATTATCACGTTCTTCGGGTGCAAAGAGAATGGCTTTTGGGCCACATTCTTTCTCAGAGATGGCATAATATGCACCGCAGATGGGCAACAGTCCTGTTCTCTCCCGAAGTGCTGCCATGTAGAGGGGAAGTTGCAGTGCCGTGCCCTTTTTAATATCAGAAAGTTTCGCAAATGATCCTGTTTTGTAGTCAAGAACGACAGCTTTTCCTTCTGGTGTGCAATCCACGCGGTCAATACTGCCGGAGAGAAGAATGGTATGGCCTTCAGGTGATTGAAGGCTTAGCGGATTTTCATCTGAACGAGGATCGCATCGGCCTGATCTTTGTGTGTGACCAAAGGAATATTCAAAGAGAGTCGGGATAAATGAATCATCTTCCCGTTCTTCTTCAGAGAACAGAAATTGTTCAAGAATGCCGGGAGTTCCGTTTTTTCCTGTGGTAAAGTGCTCAAACCAGACGTTTACGACCGGGTCATCAATTATGACATCTTCTGCACAGGCATGGGCTGTTGCAATCAGACCTGTGAGATTATCCATGTGATTCTCTTTTTTGATTACCATACCGTTCTGGCGAATATCGCTGAGGTATCGAAAGAGGATTTCATGAATCTGTTCTCCGCGGCGGGCAGGACTTCCCAGTGGGTCTTCGGTCTCAGGCTGTTTCAGACGAAGCAGATACCTAAAAAAGTACCTAAGTGGACAAACAGCATATATCTCGAGTGCTGTCGGTGAATACACGTGGTTGTATCCGGTTCTCTCCTTAAGATCCGGTAGGGTTTCTGATTCTTCACTAATAGTCCCATCAAATACGGAGGTACATGGACCTGTCCGTGCCTCTGCCTCAATAAATATCCGTCTGGCGACTGAATGGGGGTTGTAAAGGCCTGTTGGGATCTCCCCGGCTGCCAGCGCTCTGCCAGCGGCCATTGACTCTTCTTTTTTTGAATCAATTATCTCTGGTGGTTCTGTTTCGCTGGCACCACATGAAAGCGCCTCTGCGATCAGCACTGAGGGAATGAGGGTGCCTTTCCCGTCTGAATTTGCGTAACTAAGGGTGATGTTTTTTGCAGAATGGCATGCTCTCTGAAAGTAAAACCGTTCTTCCCGGACAAGATCACTCTTCTGAAGGGTGCCAAGTTCAGCCGTCTCACGATCATTCAGCCAGGGAAGGGGTGACGAACGTTTGGGGATAAGATCTTCTGTGATACGACCCAGAAAAAGATGTTCAAATGAAAGTCCCTGGAGTTCACGAATACCCAAAATCTCGACCCCATGGCTGTGCTTCCCAACCGGAAGTTTCCTGCCAGCCAGACTCTGTAGTAGCAGAGACTTAAAATCTGAAGGACCTACTGTGTATTTATCCCCAAAGGGGGCAGGGCGTGCGAGGTCTGCAAGAACTAAAAGAAGTGTGTCAAGTCCCTCCTGTTCCTGTTCTGCGATGGATGTATCTGGTGCAGGGGGGAGATCAAAGAAACCAAGTTTTTCGAGCACTTCCCTGAATTTCCGGACATATTCGGCAGGGGGCGTTTTTGTTTCGAGAGGTCGGGTAATCTCATGAAGGTGCTCGAAGTAGGAAAGGGTCTGTTCGATTCTTCTTATCGCAGCAGAGGGAGCGTTTTGCTTTTCCTGTGATTCGATGAAATGGTTCAGACCTTTTTTCCACTGGTTGCCCCCCTGAATCACTCCTGCTTCATGTGCAAGACGGTCAACGGTTCCTGCATCAATTTGACCTATTCGGAAACTGTTATTCAGATAAGGTGAGGTGAGCACCGCATGGACGTCTTCGGGAGTGTAACTGCCACTCACAAGAGAGCATATTTGAAGGGTGGCAACTACAACAGGAGAAGAGGTCGCAGGTCTGCCGGTGCTTGATGAATAGAGGACACCAATATCCTGAAAAACCTCTTCAAGAAGCGGCATGCCAGCTGAGAGATCCGGAAAGCTCACAGCGATTTGTTCGGGATTTGTGCCGGATTTGATGAGATTTTTGCATGCTGTGGCAATTGCCTGCATCTCAGTTGTTGTGTCACTGTGCTGAATAACTGTGATATGATTTTCTCGAATTTGACTGTTTTTTATCTTTTCCAGAACGGGCTCAGGAGGGAGGTTCAGCCATGTGCCATCATCGCCATTGCCAGAGTTTTTTTGGATAAAAGGATGATAGACGATGCAGTGGGAGCTTTGTGTGACTATTGCCTGTATAAAATCCTGTTCGGCTGAGGATGGTTCGAAGAGACCATAAATGACCACACCTTTAAGCAGGTCAGATTTTTTCTGGAGAATGGATGCCGCCTGCAACAACATCCCTGCCCGATCGAAGCATCCCAGTTCGCTGAGGACTTGTGAGTAGCGTTTCCAGATCAGTCCCAGATCTTCTGCTTTTTCAGAACGATTATTCCCAAGCCCCTCAGGGAATTGTACCTGACGATAGGAAAAGATTGAAAAAAGTTTCTGTAACTCAGTGGACTGGCGTCCCCACGCTGATTTCGACTGAAAAAGCAGCGTTTTGTCCTTTTGTTCCTGGAGAATTTTTCTGATTAAAAGGGCAGTTTCCTGTTTTCTGAGAATGCGGATATTTGAGTCATACTGGTGAATAAGAAACTCTGCCAATTCTGGAAGGGTTGTGATACAGGGTTCAGGGATAGCCAGTCCCTGCCGTAGAAGTTGATTTCGCAGACTACGGGCAAGGCGTGAGGTGGGCACCACCAAAAAGGTTGAAAGCGGTGCTTCTTCACGCAGATTCAGAAAAGAGTGGAGCGCTTCATCAGGCGGAGTCTCTGGACCGATGTACTGGAGGCTCTTCTGATGGGCTGGTTTTGTCTGATTCACAGGTCAGTGTTATTTGAACCGTTCCTTGCCGGATGTGGTACTGGAGAGCAGTTTGAGAATTTTCTTTCCCATTATTTGTGTCTTGTTCATGGCAACCTCGTCTTTTAAGACATCACCGGGACTAACTCCCTTTCCTTTAACGTATCCGAGATATCTGAACTCATGAGTGTTGACAAATCCTTCCAGAGTCTCAAGGGTCCGGTCACATCCACGGTCGGCACAGACTGTTACTACAATGGCACTTCTTCCGGCAAGTTTTCTGTCATGATATAGGGAGTAGGTCCGGTCTATGAGATTTTTGGCCTGCCCACAGACGTCATAGTAATACGTCGGTGAACCGAAGATGATAACCTCACTGTCCATCATTTTCTCAGCAATCATGTTCCAGTCGTCAGACTTGATAACACACCACTTTTCATCCTTACATTTATCGCATCCGAGACAGGGTTTGATCTCCTTACCACAGAGTGAGATGAATTCGGTCTTTACCTCATCACAGTCTGCCTGCTCGTCTACGTAATCTAATATTGACTTTATGAGAAGTGCGGTGTTTCCATCCTGTCGCATGCTGCCGGATATTCCAAGGACTTTCATACTGAGGTGTTCTGTTTCAGAGAGATATGAGTGTATTGGTTGATTATGTGGGAGTGGTTCAACTCAGAAATTTTGCGCGATGTGATGAGTATAGATCTGATCTTTTTCAAATCCTGCATTGTTGAATGCCTTCTTTGCTGCAATTAACGGACTTTTTTTAAAAAAGAAGAGATGTGAGATACAGTTACAATCGCTGCTCCCAAAACTAGGCACCGGTACGCCGGGCATCTGATTGGCCAGCACGCACTCCAGATTCTTGGTTGTTGCAGCGCAGATGACAGATATGAGTGAAAAATTTTCATCGAGGAGTAGATAGTCAATATGCCAGCGAGGTACTTTGTCTTTATGATTGGCAAGCTGGATGTGTCGCCTGACTCTGGAAAATCCTCCCCCGCCGCGGGCTGATCCCACATAAATGTGATAACCCCGAAGAAAGGAAATCTCTCCCAAAGCCCCGATCCTGACGCTGGAATCTTTATTTCTGAGGATCAGGCAGTAGATGCCTGTTTCCATATCTATCCATAGATGGCAACGGCGCGCCGAGCAGCTTCAATATGTTGCGCGCCACCTTTCTCTACCGGGAAGCCATGGCCGGGGTAAAGTCCGGTCACCTGGAGTTCAGCAAGTCGTTCTATTGAGGCATGGAGATCAAGGAGACTCCCGCCAGGGAAGTCAGTGCGTCCGAATCCACCGTCTGAAAATACCGTGTCACCAGAGAAGAGGACTTTATTTTCTTCATCATAGAGTGAAATACTGCCGGGTGTGTGCCCCGGTGTGTGAATCACCGTAAGTTCTGAAATTTTCTCCCCACCGTGAAGGATTTGGTCAGGAACAACCGGTGTGAAACGCTCAGCAAACATGGGGCTGAGATTAAGGCTGTCTTCAGTAAGGCCCGCGGCGTCGTCATGGTGAATAAAGACCTCTGCGTTGCACATTGCCTGAATCTGAGCAACATGAGCAACATGATCAAAGTGACAGTGAGTCAGTATGATGGTCTCAATCTGCTCTTTGTAGGGCTCGACTTCCATAGGATATACTCCTGCATCAATAAGCACCGGGCCATAGACAAATGCGTTGGCAAAGTAACTTCCCGGACGAATCCAGTGAACTGGCATGCAAGATAATAAGCACTCAGGGTAAATGGTAGTTATGCATGATCTGCTTCGGGAATGCGCAGATTCCGTCCCGAAAGACGTTGAAAAACTTGCCAGAACTGAGAATATTGAGCCACAGCGACTTGCGTCCCTGATCGCTTCCGGACGGGTAGTGGTGCCGGCAAACCCGCGCCGAGATCACACCCGAATTGCGATTGGTGAGGAGTGTCGGGTGAAGGTGAACGTGAATATCGGCACCTCGGGAGTACGCTGTGATTCCTCTCTTGAGATGGAGAAAGGAGCTGCTGCACTGGCAAATGGTGCTGATGCCCTGATGGATCTCTCGACAGGAGGGAATCTGACAGCGATTCGAAAAGAGATTCTCTCATTTAATACGACGGTTGGCACAGTACCTATCTACGAGGCAGTTCGGCGGGCCGGAAACGCGGTAGATATTGATGCTGATTGTTTGTTCAATACCATCCGTGACCACTGTAAACAGGGCGTGGACTTTCTAACGCTGCATTGTGGTGTGAATAAACAGGCTGTTGCGGCACTTCGGCGCGACCCTCGTGTTATGGGAGTTGTCTCACGTGGCGGTTCCTTTCATGTGGCGATGATGGAATCGAGTGGTGAAGAAAACCCACTTTATGCCGAATATGACTATCTCCTGGAGATTCTTGATGAGGCTGAAGTGACTATCTCCTTAGGTGACGGTATGCGGCCGGGCGCTATTGTTGATTCAGGAAAGCTTGCGAAGAGCACCGAGTATCTGACGCTGGGTGAACTTGCCCGGAGGGCCCATGATGTAGGTGTCCAGCGGATGATTGAAGGTCCCGGGCATATGCCTATTGACGAGATCCCGTATAATGTGAAGATGATCAAGGAGATTACTGAGTATGCTCCCCTATATCTCTTAGGTCCTCTGGTCACGGACATCTATCCGGGATATGATCATGTCTCAGGTGCTATTGGTGGTTCGATTGCGGCCATGAACGGGGCTGATTTCCTGTGCATGGTCTCACCGTCAGAGCATCTTGCTCTTCCGAATACTCAGGATATTATTGAAGGAACCCGGGTAGCAAAACTTTCGGCACATGTCGGAGACTCTGTGAGAAACCGGGGCCGCTGGCTTGCCGATGGTGAGGCAGCGATGGCAGAGGCACGCAGGGATTTGGACTGGGAAACTCAGTATGAACTTGCAAAATATGGCGAGGATGCGAAAAAAGTCAGGGATCGTGACGGAGAGCTTGATACCTGTTCGATGTGCGGGGATCTCTGCGCAGTCAAACTGGTGCGGGAAATCTTTAGAAATGACTGAGGGCTCCTTTGCCGTGACTGAAAGCGGTAGGAAACTCTTAGGTAAGCAACTTTTCCCCTCTAAATTAAAGAGGGTCAGTATCCGAATCTCCTAGATTTTCATGTATGGTCAATCCTGATAATGCTCCGTGTTCACTCCTTTAGATGAGGAATTACGGTTCTTGTGTCTTAAAAAAAGAAAGATTCTGAAAAGCTACTGATGTAAATTTAGAGATTCAGGATCCTAAGTGCCAGATGTGCCGCGTTCGCACCGTTATCGATGCCGACACAGGCAACCGGCACGCCACGTGGCATCTGAACGATCGAAAGCAGTGCGTCCAGACCGCCGAGTGTTCCTGAGACTGGCACCCCAATCACTGGCCGCTCTGTTCGGGAAGCGACGACACCGGGAAGGGCTGCAGAAAGACCAGCGATGCAAATAAAAATTTTGCCATCAGTCTCCTTCACAAAAGCATCAAGTGCTTCTGGATCCCGGTGGGCAGAGATAATGCGTGTCTCGTAGGACGCCCCTGCCGCGTCGAGTACAGCAGTTGCTTTTTCGATAATCGCATGGTCTGATTCAGATCCGGCAATAATAGCGATATCCGGCATATGAGAAGAATTGATCTTACAGTTAATTCATAGTTTGCCTGAAGTCTCTGGGCAGATCACTCTCTTTCTGATGGGTAACCTACATCTTCTGCGATCACTAATATATGTAATACTGATCGCTATGCAAAACGAAACACTCCTCATGATGCCCGGCCCTGTTCCGGTTCCTGAACGGGTCCGGCTCGCGATGGCAACGCAGGCAATCAACCACCGTGGCAGTGATTTTTCTGCTGTTTATGACGAGATCACCGAACGGCTTGGTCCCATGTTCGGCACGAAAAATGATATCTACCTACTTTCGGGTTCTGGGACTGCCGGGATGGAAGCAGCGATTGGCAACTTCTGTGCCAATAAAACCGTAGCGTGTCTTGTCAACGGCAAATTCGGGGATCGCCTCTGCAAACTGAGTGGTCTTTACGGCACCGCTGTTGAATGTGCCTCTGAATGGGGTACTCCCCTGCCGCTGGATCAACTTGAAACAGCCCTTGAGAACGGTGCTGAGGCTGTTACCCTCGTGCACAACGAGACCTCGGCAGCAATTAAAAATCCGGCAGAAGCCGTGGGAAAGCTTTGTAAAAAGCACGATGCCCTGTTCATCCTTGACGGTATCACTTCCATTGCAGGAGATGTTGTCGAGGCGGACAAATGGGGTGCTGACATCGCCGTTGTCGGGTCGCAGAAGTGCCTTGCTGCGCCCGCAGGTATGGCAGCGATCTCGGTCTCAGAACGGGCATGGGATCATCTTGCAGAATGGCGTCCCTTCTACCTTGACATGGCAGCCTACAAAAAGAGCGGTGCAAAGTCACAGACGCCATATACCCCGGCAATCCCGCTCTTCTTTGCGCTGCGTGAGGCATGCCGTGTTATTGACGATGAAGGGTTGAAAAATCGTATCATGCGCCACAAAACCTGTTCGGCAGCGATGAGGGCCGCAGCATGGGCGTGGGGACTTGAACTTTTTGCCACACCTGATGACCTCCACCAGTACTCAAACACCGTTACGGCGTTCTCCTATCCGGAAGGAATCGACGACGGTGAATTCCGTGGACGGATTAAAAAGATGGGAATCGAATTTTCAGGTGGACAGGATCACCTGAAAGGGAAGATCTTCCGTATCGGTTCGATGGGTGCAACTGACATACCTGAAGTCCTTGCAGTCCTTGCAGCAGTTCAGGATACGCTTCGTCACTTTGGCTTTGAGCCGGAACATGATGGAGTGCAGGCCGCTGCTGAGGTACTCTAAATCATTCGGAGCAAGAAGAAATGGCAAAAATCGGGATTGCAGACACAACCTTCGCCCGGGTAAATATGGGTAGTATCGCCATTGACGAGATCCGTCGCAATGTTTCAGCAGGTATCGAACGTTACACTGTCCCTGGTGTCAAAGACCTGCCGGTTGCATGCAAGAAACTCATTGATGAACGTGGTTGTGATCTCGTGATGGCCCTTGGGATGCCCGGTGGTGTTGATAAGGACAAGCTTTGTGCTCATGAAGCGTCACAGGGACTTATCATGTGTCAGCTTCTCACAAACACTCATATTATCGAGGTCTTTGTCCACGAAGACGAGGCAAAAGACGAGAAAGAGCTTGACTGGCTCGCTGAACAACGCACCCGTGAACATGCGGTCAACGCCGTTCGGCTGTTGTATAAGCCAAAAGAACTCGAGAAAATGGCAGGCACAGGGCAAAGGCAGGGCTTTGCTGATGCCGGACCTGCCCGCAAGTAGTCCCGGACAGGGATGGAAGAGTATTAGACAATTCAGAGATAAAGCAGAAATACAGAACGGAGAGAAAAAAATGACAATAAAACTTGGATTTGTAGTCGCGGAATTTAACCGGGATCTTACCTTTATGATGGAGCACGAGGCAGAAGAACACGCAAAATTCCTTGACGCGGAAGTCACCGAGCGCTTCTACGTGCCTGGTGCCTACGACATGCCTCTTGCCATTAAGAGTATGCTTGAGAAGGGAAAAGTCGATGCCGTCGTAACGATTGGCTGTGTTATCGAGGGCCAGACCGAACATGACGATATTGTGGTCCAGCACGCCGCACGTAAGATTATTGACCTTTCACTCGAGTACAACAAGCCGGTGACTCTTGGAATATCCGGTCCGGGTATGAGCCGTCTTGAGGCATCACAGCGGGTTGACTACGGCAAGCGTGCCGTTGAATCTGCTATCAAGCTTGTAAAACGTCTGGCATGAAAGAGATCTCGGAAAAGATTGCTGCTATTCCACCGTCGGCTACGATTGCGATAGCTGACAAGGCACGTGAGATGAAGGCATCGGGTATTGATGTGATCTCACTCTCTATTGGAGAGCCGGATTTTGATACGCCAGCACACATCACCGATGCCTGCATTGATGCTCTTCGCGCAGGTAAAACGCATTATGCTCCTTCACAGGGGATCCCCGAACTCCTGGACGCCATTGCCGCCAAGGCAAAGCGTGAGAATGCGATTTCGGCATCCCGTGAAAACGTCATCGTCACCTGTGGTGCAAAGGATGCGATTCATCAGGCCTGTGAGGCGGTTTTAAATCCGGGGGATGAAGTGCTCATTATTGACCCGTCGTGGGTCAGTTATGAACCAGCAGTTATTATCGCCGGAGGAAAACCGGTTCATCATTCACTATCCCTAAAGACCTTTCAGCTTGATGACTCCCTGTTAGAGCGGGTCAGCCAGAAGACGAAGATGGTCGTATTTTCAAGCCCGTCGAACCCAACAGGTTCGGTCCTGAATGAGCGCTCTCTTCGACTCATCCGGGATCTGTGTGTTGATTACGACATCTTTGCTCTTTCTGACGAGATCTACGAGAAACTCATTTATGGGAAGATTCACCATTCCCTTGCCTCAATGGATGGTATGGCAGAGCGCACCATAACTGTCAACGGTTTTTCAAAGGCCTATGCTATGACTGGGTGGCGGGTTGGCTACGCAGTCGCACCGCCTCAGATTCTCAGACAGATGATAAGGGTTCAGCAGCACACCGTCAGCCATCCGGCAACCTTTGCGATGTACGGGGCCCTTGCTGCTATTACCGGGGATCAGAGCTGTGTTGAGCAGATGCGTTCCGAGTTTGAAAAACGCCGGGATTATGTTCTCGAAAGTCTTGAAGAAATGGGCTTTAGGACAGCACCGGCTGATGGTGCTTTCTATGCTTTCCTTCAGGTAGAGGGAGATGACATGGATATTGCGGAGGACTGGCTCTCTAAGGCCCATGTCGCTGTAACGCCGGGAACAGCGTTTTGTGCGCCGGGTTGGTTGCGGCTTTCCTACGCTGCTTCAATGGATGTTCTTGAAGTTGCAATGGAACGTATTGCAGCCCAGTAATCTCTTTGGTCTGTAATTTCCCACAAAATATTTTAGAGGCGTCAAAGTATGGACAGTAGCGATCCAGACTGCCAAAATCTGATAAAATCGGATTATCCGATCTGGGTCAGACTATTTCTCTTTGTCCTCCCGTTTCTTATAATCACACTATATCTCTTCGTATTACGCTTTTTCTTGCCGTATAATCAGTTTCTTGAGATGTCCGGTCTGATGGGCGTCTATTTCATTCCACCTGCCGGAAAAGAATCAGTGATTCCTATTGCTATCTCCTTGGGTATTCCTTGGTACACCGTGGGTTTTTCCGTTGCCCTCATGGATATCCTGACCTGTCTCTTTCTCATCTTTAATTTTGATCTCATTCTGAAGGTGCCGGTGTTGGGGAACTGGATGATCTCGTTTATTGCCAAAGGGAGGATCTTCTTTGGTCGTCACAAGTGGGTAGAACGATTTTCAATTGTGGGACTGATGCTCTGTGTTCTCTTTCCACTTCAGGGAACCGGAGGGATTGGTTCAACAGTCCTTGGAATAGTAATGGGACTTCCCCGGCGCGATATTTTCATCGCGATCACTATGGGGTCACTTATCGGGTCGTTTTTGATTGCGGCAGGGTCAAATGCTGTAAAGAATCTGATAATCGTTGATGTCTGGCTGGGTCTGGGGTCTATTCTAGGGATCATATTGCTGATTGGAGTTGCCTGTTTGTCCTACCGATGGTATCACAGATGAAAATTTTGATCACTTGAAGGTCAGAAAAACCGCGCAAAATTTAGTGCGTCTTCAGGAATTATGAGAAACTTATGAATGCAACAGTGATCAATTACCACAAGTAGGGAAGGATAGAATGAAACGGACGGTGCTTTTTGTGTGTACGATGAACTCAGTGCGATCACAGATGGCTGAAGCATTGTTACGTCACAATGCGGGAAACTGCTATGAAGTCTACAGTGCCGGAATTTCTCCAGGTGCATTTATTGATCCGGGAGTCTGTGCAGTGCTTGAAGAGGAGGACGTTTCCACGAGAGAATTGACTCCTAAAACCATAGGCTCAGTAAGTGATGTGAACTATGACATAGTCGCCGTCGTTTGTTCTGATTCCTGTCCGGTGCCTTTGGGATATCTACAGGCTGATAAAATAATATATAGAGAATTTTCTGTGCCCGGCATATCAGGACCAGACGGGCTTGATGGATTCCGGCGACTGCGCGATGAGATGTCGGTGTGGATTCGGGAAGAGTTTTTGTAGGTACAGTTAAGAAATGCAGCAAAAGAAAAGGGAACCCCAGCATGGAATAAAGCGGGTCAGAAGAGTACTGCTTATCACGCTGTTTCTGAATCTGTTAGTCTCTATTCTCAAAGGGATTTTTGGGATGCTGGCTGGATCGGTTTCAATGGTTGCCGATGCGTTACATTCGTTCTTTGATTCAGTCTCCAATATTGTCTGTCTTATTACAACTTGGTTTGCTGAGAAACCTCCAGATGTTGGTCACCAGTATGGGCATGGGAAGATTGAAAGTTTTGGTACACTGATTATCGGAGCCATGCTGCTTCTGACCGCGTACTGGGTCTTCAACGAGGGTCTCGGACGGTTATTCAGTGATGTTGTTTCACCGGCGATAGCTCCGATTACGGTTTGTGTTATGCTGTTTTCTCTTCTTGTCAATATCGGTGTGACACTCTACGAGCGTAAAGTAGGGGCTGAAGAAAAGAGTGATTTGTTGCTGGCTGATGCAAAACACACGCTCTCGGATGTAGCTGTCACCATTTCAGTACTCACCGGTTTTGTGCTTGTTCAGGCTGGATTTGCTCATGCTGATGCGGTTATTGCCTGTGGGATTGCTTTTCTTATCGCGAAGATGGGTTTTGATATTATCCGTGAATCTGGTGCTGTCCTCACTGATGCTGCTCTCGTGGACTGCACAGAAGATATTGCATCAATTGTGGCTTCCATTGATGGGGCAGAGGGACATCATGACTTCAGGTGTCGTGGTAGGAAAAATGAGATCTTTGGGGATATTCATATCTCCGTAGATCCTACGATTACAGTAGCAGAAGGACATGCAATTGGGGAAGCGGTACGTCAGGCGATACTGGTGGGGATCCCGGAAATAAAAGATATTGTCATACATGTTGATCCGGCTCATGAGCACCATCATAAAAGCGAAGAGGAGTAGCGAGACTGAATGAAAAAACAAAAAGTGCTTTTTGTCTGCAACCATAATGCAGGCCGGTCACAGATGGGCCTGGCGCTACTGAATATGCTCTATGGCGATCGCTATGAGGCAGAAAGTGCCGGATTCTCTCCCAGTGAGACAATGAACTGTCATACGATGGCGGTGATGGAAGAGATGGGCATTGATCTTTCAGAGAAGCGCCCGAAACCACTTGTTGCGGTTGCAGACGAGGATTATTCTCAGATAGTGGTCATGTGTGAAGCAGATGCAAAGAGGCTTGCATGTCTGCCATGTGCAGAAAAAATTAGTGTCTGTGCTTTTACCGACCCCTCTCTCTTCGCTGGTAGTGAAGACGAAATACTGGATGGATTTCGGGGAGTGCGTGATGAGATCCGGGCTTTCATTAAAAAGGAGTTTAGTGACCGACCAAAGAAGATGGAAGTTTTGCTGCGTTCTCAGGGAGAAGGTGGCTTACAAATTCCGTTTTTCTGTTCAGATACTCTTCGACCCGTTGGTGACGTAGCGGAGGAGATGGGTAGGATTGTTGCAAAACAGGGATGGGAGATCTCTTTTC
>CAZBGM010000029.1:0-16916 GCA_964491505.1 uncultured Methanomicrobiaceae archaeon
TTTCCCTGTATACTGGCTGGATTGGTGTTTGGTACTGTGTGTGCGGGGTGTTACTCTCTTTTTTCCCCATTGCATTGGTATGGTAGGAGGTGTGCTGGAGTTAAAGTTGGTTATGAGTTTGTGCATACATAACCTGGCTGGAGTATGGTGCTCCAACCAACACTACTATGTTGCATAAGCTATTATTTAAAGATTTGCCTTAACGCCAAGCGTTAACACTGGGCATTGTATGAAACAATGACGATAGCAATAAGTCCTGCAACGTCGAATATATGCTTAGATGAAGCAGTATCCGGGTGAACTCTCCAGAATTTTAGATATACTTAAAGAGAACCCGCGCGGGATGTCTGTCTCAGATATTGCCGCTGAAATAGGACTGAACAGAAATACTGTGTCACGGTATCTTGATATGTTGCTGATCTCCGGGCAGGCGGATATGAAGACGTATGGAAAAGCCAAGGTCTTCTATCTCTCCCAGCGTCTCCCGGTCTCTGCGATGCTGGATTTTTCGTCTGATCTGGTGGTTGTTGTCGATAAGGAACTCTGTGTTGTCCAGGTCAATGATCGTTTCTGTGATTTTGTAGATGGAAAACGTGAAGAGATTGCCGGGCAACCGCTGCGCGATTCAAATCTTGCTGTTCTCGACCACCCCCTGATTATGGAACGGATCCGTGCTGCGCTTGACGGAACTGAGAGCACAGATGACCTTAGTATCATCAAAGCCGGTCAGGAATCTTTCTATCGGATTCGGATTGTAGCTTCGGTCTTCAATGATGGATCTCCGGGTGTTACGGTCATGCTTGAGGATGTCACCGAGCAGAAAAACGCGGAAGCGGCGCTCATTGAAAGTGAACATACTTACCGGACACTCGTAGAGGAGATCAATGATGCCATCTGGGAACTGGATCAGACTCAGACATTCACCTATGTCAGTCCGAGAACGAACGATCTGCTGGGGTATGAATCAGATGAACTGGTCGGACAGATATTCATGGATTTCCTTGAGAACGGAGATGCCAGAAAGGTCACTGATCAACTGAAAGCTTCCCTTGAGAGCGATAAGGAGGAACGTTGCCTGATAGAGATCCCCCTTCGCCATAAAGACGGAACGGAGGTAATTCTGGAAATGAGTGCCTGTGCCCGGATTGACATGCTTGGTGAGAAGGTTGGGCACCGGATTGTCTGTAGGGATGCAACCGAGCGCAAAAAAGCATGGCGAAAGGTCTCTCAGTGGAAAAAATTCCTCTTCTCTATTGTGGAAAATATCCCAGCAATGGTCATAGTTAAAGAGACCGAGACTGGTGTGATTATTTTTATGAACGCCTCTGCTGAACGGGCACTTGGTGTCACTTCTGATCAGGTGACCGGAAAAACGCCTACAGAAGTATTCACTCCGGGCATTGTAGATATTCTTCTGGAAGGCGATGAGGCAGTTCTGGCTGAAAAAGGGGAAGTTCTGGTTGGGAAAGCCGTTATAGAGCGTCCCGGACACGAAACAAAATATGTAATGCGCAGAAAAATTCCACTCTTTTACAAAGGAGAAAATCCAAAATATCTCCTCTCTATTTTCAGTGATATGACTTGGCAGAAGGTTCAAAAGCCAGAATAATTTTTCTTCCTGTTTTTCCCGTTTACTGATCCATACCTTCATACATCCTGAGTGTCAATGGCAGGAATAAGGAATATCTGGAGGCCTGTTTCGATGAAAAAATATAATCTTAATTGTCTATTGATTTTATCATCTCTTCTGGTTCTGGCAGTTTTTGTTGTTCTGCCAGTCTCGGGTGCAACGTTTGATGTTGTGGTACAGGGAGATGATTACGCATTGGCCGGGGTTGCAACCGGCGATCCGGATACTGGTGTCGCTGTCTGGATCTTTGGGAAGAATTATTATCAGTATGACACAACCAGCGTTGAAAATAATCAATACTCCTACGAACTCACTGGTGCTGTAACGGGAGCGATGTCTCTTGGCATGTATTCTGCGTTTATTCAGCACCCGATGTATAACGGAAAGTTCGATGTGTATCCGGAATACAATTCACCGGGGGCCGGGCAGACGAGTGTTGTCTCAACGTCAGGCGATGAATCCTTTATTGTGCAGGGGCCGGGAAGCCTCTCCGGACCACAGGCGGCGTATGCTCTGAAACGGATGCTGGCCTCTACAAATATTGATGATACGGCAGTGGAGAAGGAATTTATGATAGTTACCCCATCAATTTCCCGGAAGGAGATGGTTGTCTATGATGGTGGTGCGGATAATTATGTAATTCTTGGATCCACGAATCTTGCACCGGGGGATCAACTTCTCTATGAGATCCGTTCAGCTGCCTTTCTGCCTTCAACAAAGGGTAATGTAATGCCAGAGAACACTCTTTCCGGGAAGACAGAGATACAGAGCACAGATGCCGGAAATATCTGGATTGTTCCTGTTGATCTGTCTGGGTTTGTTCCTGGGGATTATATTTTTAGGATTGAACACATCGGGACGGAAACTGTTGAGGAGTATCCATTTTCACTGCCGTTTTCATCCACTATCAACGAAGTAGCAGCACAATCAATCAGCACGCCGGTTAGTACGAGTACATCTCCGGGAGTTCAACCAATTGCAACAGAGCAGGAAACCCCTGTACCCACCCAAGCCCCGTGGTCAATGGGAACACTCATTATTGGTGTGCTGGGATCATTCCTGCTCAATGCACGGCATTAAATTATCCTTCTTTTTAAGTAGTACAAGGTTTCACCTATCATCATGGTTACACGCCTGAGAAGATACGGGCAAATTATCGATATATTGGTCAAGTACGGTTTTAGTGTGGGTGCGGACGCTCTGGATCCTGACGGGAGCAGACGTCGGAAATTTCATAGAAATGTGAAGCAGGATGAGCGTTCTGTGTATGAACGGGCACGTCTTGCTTTGCAGGAACTTGGACCCACGTTCGTTAAATTCGGCCAGATAATGGCTTCACGGGGGCAATCATTTCCGCCTGAATTTATTGAGGAGATGAAAAAACTCCACGATGAGGTCGGTCCGGTTCCATGGGAAGAGATCGAGCCGATTCTGCAGGAATATGTTGGTAATGTTGATGAAGTTTTTGAAATTTTTGAGAAAAAGCCCATCGCTGCTGCCTCAATAGGCCAGGTCTACCGTGCCGTTCTGAAAACCGGTGAGGTTGTTGCTGTTAAAGTGCAGCGTCCGGGTATTATTGAGCAAATCAATACGGATATGCTTATTCTGGAATCTATGGCTAAGAGAGTTGAAAGACTCCTCCCGGATTTACGGGTCTATAATCCCACCGGGATGGTCAAGGATTTTAGTATCCAGATAAAACGCGAACTGGATTTTTCCCGTGAAGGAAAAAACTCTGATCATTTCTCCCACAACTTCAAAGATTTCCCGGGAATAAAATTCCCAAAAATTTACTGGGATTACTCTGGCAAACGTGTCCTTGTAATGGAGTTTGTGGAGGGTGTGAGAGTTGATAATGTTGAGACCATCAAGACGATGGGTTATGATACCGTTGCTATTGCTGACCGTGGATTCAGTGCTTTCTTACAGATGATATTCAGGGATGGATTCTTTCATCAGGATCCGCATCCCGGCAATCTGAGGGTGACGCCCAAAGGAGAACTTGCGTTTCTTGATTTTGGAGAGGTTGGTGTTATCCGGCCTGAACGCCAGGATGTTTTCATCAAGCTGATTCTCTCAATTACTGACGGTGATGTGAATACACTGGTAGACTGTTTCGAGAAACTTGGTGTTCAGTTCAGACCTGATGATCTTGATGAAGTAAAGGATGAACTCTTCTTTATGCTTCAGGACGCATCAGGAGGTTCTGAGATCAAGGATTATGATGTGGGTGGTGCCATTGGGTCGATTCCCGAAGTGCTGAACAAGTACCATATTGCGGTCCCGCAGGCTCTGTTTGCCCTTCTGAAGGTCATTGTTATGATCCTTGGGATCGGTATGGAACTCGATCCTAACTTTAACTTCAGCGAAAAAGCCCGACCCTATCTGGGGCAGGTAGTGCACGACAGGCTGTTCTCAGCAAGTGGTCTTAAAAAATCGACTGCCTCCATCTTCGACGGTTTTGAGAATATTATGTCAATTCCAAGTATTCTCAACCGGACCCTGAGTAAAATGCAGGCCGGTCAGATGAAGATTGATATTGCGGTTTCAGAAGTCGAGGATGTCGCGAGAACTATTGAAGAGGCATCTGACAAGTTTCTGGTGGGTGTCATTGGCGGTGCTATGGTCCTCTCAGCAGGCATTGTGGTTCATGCGTCTGACGTTCCGATTGAGGGCGTGATATTCTGGATTGCGATGATTGGCTATTTCATCGCTATTGTTATTGCCATTTTTGCTCTGTACAGAGTGATGAAAGGGAAAAAATAATCCAATAATTCATCCTTATTTTTCTGGTTATTCTTTTTGTAGTGATTCTAGAATATGATCGGAGGTAATGGTTCTTTCAAAGGGAATTTTTAGGTTTGTCAGCTTCATATCAACGACTGCCGTGCCTTTAATCGTAATACTGGCTCCTCTCGTTTTGAAAAATTCTGCCAGAACCATAAGAATTGCCATATTTTCCACGATAACCGGAACAGTAAAGGAAACACTACCGTCGGCAGGAATGCTCTGTTCGCCCATTGTTCCTTTCCCAAGAAACTGGATCCGCTCACCGACCGGGAAGGTGATCTCAAAGGTAACCTCTTTGAGAGTAATGCCAAACGGTGCCTCATTTTTGACGAATAGTAACACATCAAGTTCCATGTGGGTAAAGGAAAGATCACTTAAATATGCGTCCTGAACTTCAATATCACAGGGGACTTCTCCGCTTGCGACCCGGGAAAGAAATGCCATAATAGTAATCTGCCTGTCAGAATGATTAAAGATGCCTGTAATGGCTCGAAAAAGTGTTTTTTTAGGTGTGAGTATAATGGATGATTTCTCTGCAGGGGATCATAGTGTCATCTACTATTTTGGACACGGCCCCGTGACCGCAGCACAGCAACATCTGCCGTCCGGTCTCTTTCTGCCAGGATTGTATAAATGCTGAGATACTTTTGCGTTCTTTTCGGGCGAGTTCACTGTCAACATTTACCGATGTAACCAGAAAGTCTGCAATAGAGTTGTAGGTTTTGCGGTCTTCAGTGAGGCTGGTGAAGTTCATCAGGGTATCAGCTGTGAAGATAAGGCCAAGGTTGGGAGAGAAGAGAAAGACCTGGCCCGCCTGGTGTCCTCCGTGGCATTCAAGGATTTCAAACAAAATGCCACCAAAGAAGACAGTATCAATAACCGGAAAGTCTCCCCGCATTTCTCCGGTCTTTTCTGTCGAGAAGAGATGGATATTTTCTTCACGGGGCGGATTCCAGTGTGAGAAAACAGCTATCATCGTTGTGTAAATTTGTTCGACAATCCAGGATTCGTTCTTTGATCCAAAGGCACGGTTGCCACATCGAATAATTTCACGGGTTATCGGGTGCATCATGGTAGGCAGATTATAGCCACCGGCAGCGCCACAATGATCTGCATCACCATGGGTCGTAATGATGAGTTTCAGCTCATTTTCGAGATCGAGATCCCATGTAGCGGCGCATTGGGTGATATCCTTCTGAAAAATACCATATCCGGTATCAATCATCAGCACTCCTTCAGGAGTTTTCAGGAGGTAGACGCTGCCACCCCCCGGAAGTTGCAGACAATAGAGTGAGATCTTATCTGCCAGATGGAGTATCTGAAGATCACAGAAGAACCCGTCACCTGTTGTCTGGTTGAGGCGCTGTGCATTGAAGAGCATTGTCTCAGTAATCTCTATGGGAGAATTCCCAAGTTTTTCGTGCTCTTCTGTTAAAACCCGAAGGTCAGCAAGGACTCTATTCTGTGCTTCTGTATTTAGATGGGGTAATTCCTGACGTAATATCTGGGAGAATTCCGAAAAAATCCTATCCACTTCTCCATTCACTCCTTTCATGTTGTTTCACCAGGTGATTCTCTGTCTGGTGCAGAGCAATGCTGACGAAGAATGCATAAAACCGTTGGACTGAAAGATACATCAACCTTCTTAAACCACAGGTGATGGTTCTGATAGAGCGCTACAGTGCGAACGTATGAGACTGACGTGCAAAAGAAAAGGGTGATTCTCTCTTAGATGATCCGTTGCATAATATAGAGTCCCCATCCGATGAATTCACGACCATAAGCTGTGTATTCCTCCTGTAACAACCGAAGATATTCTCCGACCTCTTCCACATCGGGATGTTCTGGGTTTTCGCGTATCCAGGCAAGGCAGGACTGCCAGATTGACGATTCATACATATCCCATTCTGTAACGGTGCTGTGCACAACACCGGACAGGCAGTATCCCGCTCCCCGTATTGCTTGGAGGATCTCATATTCGCTAAGGACGTCTGGCCATTCTCTGCTGAATTCAGGTGGCGCAGAAGATCTTTTCCAGTACCTGTCACCGAGTATAATCGTCCCACCAACCGGCACAAGACTTCGCATGGCGTTCAGTGCTTCGTCATATCCTCCCCAGATATAAGCAGACCCAAGACAGGAGGAGACATCAAAGGTTCTGGAAATCGGTAAATATGAGCAATCTGCACAGATTATATCAATTGCTGATGTTTTTGATGAACACGGTAGTGCACTGGCACAATGACAGAAATCGGCTTCACGATCAATGCCAACGCCTGAAACCCCAAAGGTTTCATGCCAGATCTGGAGCATAGTGCCGTTGCCGCATCCAACATCAAGAACCCGGGTGCCTGAATCCAAACCGGCAAGCGAACCAGCCTTTTGGATCTGGTCCGGAGTAACCGGATTCATATGGGAAAGATCACCCTGAGCGATTGAAAAAAATTCAGATCCAGACATAGTATAATGTAGTGTTGCTCAGAATACCAAAAAAGGGTGTGGCTTTCTGTATGGGTTGTATGCAATTTCAAATGATAGGGAAATATCAGGAGATCAGTCAGGCACTTTTTTTGTTCTATATGATCTGTTCAGAGTACAATCTAGTGTTGTGTGGGGGGGTTCCGGGCAAAAAATTATGGCAGTCTAAAGGCCTGATCGTGAACAGATCCGATTTAAGGCAAAAAGGGGCCAATTTCTTTGAAAAAAGTCCTGAAAACATAATATTTGTTAAACAGAGGTTATAAAGAGTATTGGATCGTCTAAAAAAACATAATTTGGACTTGGAATCTAATATAATGTCCAGATCTTGCGTTTCTTAAATGGATGTAGTTAAATCTGCAGAAGTCGAAAGTTACTCTTTATGAAAAAGGATATTGGCAAGATTCTTGGGATTGTTGTCTTTTTGGCACTTTACCTGATGTTCCCGCAGGATCCAGCCATGAATGTTGCCGCAGTTACCGCGCTGATGGTGATCTGGTGGATTACCGAGGCAATTCCGATTCCGGCGACAGCACTTGTGCCCCTTATTCTCTTTCCGGTAATTGGCGTATTGAATGCAAGTGAGGCTGCCTCGCCCTACGCCGATAAAATAATTTTCCTTTTTATGGGTGGCTTTATTATTGCGATGTCCATGCAGCGCTGGGGACTTCATGAACGGATTGCCCTGCATATCATAAAATTAATGGGCACCAGTCCACGCCGACTGATTTTTGGATTTATGGTTGCAACCGCATTTCTTTCCATGTGGATCTCAAATACCGCAACGGCGATGATGATGATCCCGATTGCGACGGCAATTATTGCGACGATCCTTCCTAATAAGAATGTGAAACTGGATGAGATGGATGAAGACCAGCGTCATTTTTCAGAGGCGATTGTTCTTTCCATCGCTTACGCCGCAAGTATCGGAGGAATTGCGACAATTATTGGCACACCTCCGAATGGCATTTTTGTCTCACAGGTGGATGCTATCTTCCCGAATGCTCCTCAGATTGGTTTTTTTGAGTGGATGGTCTTTGGTGTACCACTTGTGGCCATATTCCTCCCTATTGCGTGGCTTTGGCTGACGTATGGGTCTTATCGGCACATGCCAAAAACACTCTCGCACGGTAAGACAGTGATTCAGGATCGTCTTGATGCAATTGGACCGATGAAATCCGGTGAGAGATGGACGCTTCTGGTCTTTGTGGCAACGGCACTCTGCTGGATATTGCGGACTGAAAAGCAGATTGGTGACATTATCATTCCGGGAATTAATACATTCCTTCCGTTTGTGCATGACTCAACAATTGCAATGGCCGGCGCTGTGGTGCTCTTTCTTCTCCCGGTCAACCGGAAAGAGGGTATCTATACCATGAACTGGGAGTGGGCTAAGAAGATCCCGTGGGGGATTCTCCTGCTCTTTGGTGGCGGTATCTGTCTCTCAAAGGCGTTCGTGGCAAGTGGCCTTGCCAAGGTGATCATGGATCAAATGACTATAATCCATGGCTTTGAGATAATTCTTGTGGTGCTGGTCATCGCTCTTGTTGTCTCATTTCTGACTGAGGTGACGTCAAATACTGCGATGGCAGCAATTATGATGCCAATTATGGCCGTAACAGCAGTAAGCATGGGAGTGCATCCTTATATTCTGATGATGACTGCTGCATTTGCCTGCTCATTTGCTTTTATGTTGCCAGTAGCAACGCCGCCAAACGCCGTTGCCTATGGATCGGGATATGTCACGATGAGCGATATGATACGGTCAGGATGGGTGCTCAATCTGATTGGAGTCTTCCTGATAACGATTTTCATGTTTACCATCATCCTCACGGTATTGGGGATTGATGTTTTCATCCCCGAATGGGCACTGAATCCGGTTATTGGAAAATAACCTGACATTTTTTTTAAAAACGTGGCTGAAGGGAACAACCTTATAGGTCAATGCCACAAGATCATTACTGTCATGGCAGGAACGAAGATAATTAGTGATGACCTTCATGGAGATCAGGGCGTTGAAGGTCGGCGAAAAAAAGGAGAGAACCAACCTGAAAACGAGATACCTGTCCACGAGGAGAATCGCCCTTCAGAACAGGCGCCGGTACATAAGGAAGTACACTCGGTTGTAGAGGGCCGGGATACCAGTAAAACGAAGAAAGGTTTCAGTAAACCTTCATTTGATACAGAGAGCGATTCAGATATCTTCTCCTGACGGGAATACCAAAATATCTTCAGTTCGTTTTACAACAATCTCTTTTTCTCCGTGATAGGTTGAACTGGTCCCTGTAACCCGGATTTTGTCTGAGGACATGGGTAGTATGGCAGGGAGTGCTGTCTCAGGAACAAAAATTTGAACACCATCAGCAACAACAATGAGATGGTTTCCTGATTCAGTGTGCCGAACGGTTTCAATAGTCCCCTCAAAAAACACAAGCTCCCCATCGGGGCAATCCGGGTTAAAGGGCTGTACAAATGGCGCTGTACCAAGACCTACCATAAGGACGTGCAGACAAAGGACAATTGCCAGAACGATAAGGAGAATCAACAGTGCTGTTTTCTCCTGCCTGCCAAAAAACATAGGGTTTCCTTACTGAATATTGGCAAAACGTCTCTGGACGTCGTCAACACCACAGTGTGTGGAAAGCATTATCCCGGCAATTGTAGCATCAGCAAAAACCATTGCCATCGTCTCAAAGAGTGTGCCCTGGGGGGTGATACCCTGAGATGTTGAGCGATATTTACCGGTAAGCTGACGAATTTCATATCCTCCATCCTGTGGTTGGGTTATCATACCGTTGTCTGTCTTGAGTTCAACGATGAGATCAGCTACGCTTCCGATTGAGGAATTCTTGTGCGCTGTAATCAAACAGATTGTGCCCCCGACACTTTTTGCTGTTTCTGCGTACTCGGCAATGGAGTGGGTCTCCCCAGACCCTGAAAAGGCAACCAGCGCATCTCCCTCTGCCATAGCTGGTGTGATGGTTTCTCCGACTACATAGGCGTCAAGGCCTGTGTGCATCAGGCGCATGGCAAATGCCTTAGCAATGAGGCCAGACCGGCCTGCACCGGTTACGTAGATTCGTTTGGCATGTAGCATCTCTTTCAGGAATGCTGCAGTTGTCTCTTCATCAAGAGCACCAGTAACTTCAGCGATGTGGTCTGCCATCATCGTCATGAGGTCCGGGATTGTAGGACACTCGTCCGTATCACTCATATAGATTTGATTCTATTGTTCATGAGCAAAAAAGAGTGTGGAACGGGTGGCCTTTTTGCTATAAAAATCACTTAGTGATTTATCATCAAAACAAGTGTGAGGCTGGCGCCTCATACCCGTTTGGAATAAAAAATACAATCAGATAAGAGATTTTATGGAAGAAGTTGCAGCCGTAAAGACTGAAGTCAGGCGGTCCAGTTTTTATGCCCATCTGTATTTGCTCACTTCAGAATCGGAAGTTCCTCTTCTGATAAAACATCACAAAACCTGCTACCGGAAAGCCGCCCATCATTGTTCCGCTGCGGTCTTGTCTGACCATGATAGCAACAGAATTGCTGAGATCTCAAAAAATGACGGAGAGGTTGGTCATCCGGGAAAAGCACTTTTTGGTGTTTTGCATTCAAACGGTCTTTCATCGCACATGCTTATCGTCTCCCGGGTTTATGGTGGAACAAAGCTTGGGCCGGGTGGCGTTACGCGGGCATTTAAAGAGGCGGGTGAAGGCGCCGGCGCTGGGTATTTGAACCCTGAGTTTAGCGGCGCCTCATCAGATACAATAAACTCAAAAGGACGATGACACCACATCCAACAGCTATTTTGACTCCGTCAGGTCCCGGCGGTATCATGCTACGCCCGGCATTCCAGTCATAATCAAATACTTTTGTGAAGTAGGCACCGACTCCCGGATGTCTCAGAAGCACAGCAACCTCACGATTGAAAAGTGGTGAGTTCTCGTTCCAGTTGATGCTGCCGATAAGTACTGTCTCAGTATCGATGATCATTCCTTTATTGTGAATTTTGATTGGATCTTCTGCCTCAAAACGAACCATCCGTGCCTGTAACGGGAGAATTTCCGCTGTGGCAACACGGTTGATATACTCAACCATCTCGTCATTATCCTGATCTCCTTCGAGATTATAATACGTGGCATCAAGGAGAATACGCACATCAACCCCTCTTCTTGAGGCGTTGATTGCTGCCTCAAGATAGGGATTGGTACCAGAGGACCAGTTTTTGATATAGGCCTGTTCGATGACTATACTGGTTTTCGCCGTATTAATCGTTGCAGGAATCAGGAAACTGTTTTCAGGAGCCAAAACCGGCCGGACCTGCGCATCTGAAAAGGGTAAGGGAGCAAAAGTTGGGACAAATTCTGCATCAGAAGATATTGGTTCGGCTTCTACGTCTGAGAAAGAAAGTGAGATTATGTCTCCCCCTTTGTTGTCTTCCTCAAAAACCGTTCTGAAATATGAGGTGATCTCTTGGTTGTCAAGTCGGACACCCCACCCCCGGTTTCCGCTTTCTCCCTCCGGTGGAAAACCATGGTCTCCAAAGTTTTCACTGGTTACCAGCACGCTGGTATTGTCCACACAGAGATATTTTGCATGATCGTAGCGGTATCGTGCATGAGCCTGGTCGGTACTCTGCATTGCATAAACGAGACTTCCATTTGTTGTTAAATACGAGACGACTGCTTTCTCTTCGGATGAAATTCCACCAACAGGACCTCCTTCAAGGAGAATAGTTGTCTGAACACCGGTGAGAGCTCGCTCATTTACTAAAGATGCAATTCCGGCGCCGGTGAAGGTATAAACATTGATCAACAGTTCTTTTTGAGCTTCATCGATTGTTGATTTGAGAACTTCTGAGGAGCAGTCCGGCGAGACAAAAACTGTTCCGGACACATTGTCAACCCACCATGAGTCAAAATCAGACTGGCCGATGATCAAAGGTCTTGGGTCCCAGATCTTTTCTGAAAAGTAGTGAACCTGACCTTCGCGGGGAGTTACGATCTCAGGCCAGGAAACTTCAATGACTGTGCCGTCCGGTAGGTGAGTGATAAGTTCATCTGCGGTGTTTGCCATCCGGAAGTTACCCCTGCGAAGTATTTCAGGTACCTTTGGATCGGTGTCGAAAAGCTCGAAATCCGGATTTTTTCCATGAACGGAATAAAAAGCGATTGCCCGCCGTGCCACGTTTGTCTCACCGGAAAGCATGGTGCCGGAAGGAAAGTACAGGGTCCCCTCTTTGTCGGTGACACTCAGTCCTTCAGCTGATCCAGTGCCACTGATGACAAAAAATTCATCGTCTTCTCCGGAGAGGTAGGTGTCCGGGCAGAATGAAGTGATGAGAAATCCCTGCACAGGTGCTATGGCAAAGCAGAAGATGATACAGAGAAGAAAAAGTGCCCGAACCTTCATGTGATGAGTTTTATCTCGTAGTGGATGATATATCTGGTGAAAAGATATGAAAGGGATCAGAGCACAACGTCCGCGTGTGGTGAAACTGGGAGGGAGCCTTACCAGCCGGATTCCTGAAATTGTGAGAGTACTTCGGGAATCCGGGCAGGATTTCCTGATTGTTCCTGGTGGCGGAGCTACTGCTGATGCTGTCCGGGAACAAAATCTTGATGATGATACAGCGCACTGGCTGGCGATTGATGCGATGGAAAAGACCGGTCGCCTGATTGAATCCTGTGGAGTTCCGGGAACGAATGCTCTTGAGCTACCGAGGGGTATTACAGTACTTTTCCCTGCCTCTCTTCTTCGTATGCGTGATCCCCTGCCACATTCCTGGGATGTAACCTCCGATACCATCGCTGCCTGGATTGCAAAGAGCATTGGCTGTGATCTTATAATACTGAAATCAGTGGATGGCATCAGGCATGGGGGGATCATAATGTCGCGTTTACAGCAACCGGTAGACTGTGATGAGGTTGACCCCTGCTTTCTTCCGTATATTTTCAGACATCGGATGCATGCAGAAATAATCAATGCAAAGGACCCTCTTGTTCTGAGAAAATATCTTGAGGGTACGATTCCGGCAGGAACCGTGATCGATGCGAGTGTTTAATTATTTACATGGTGAACCTATACGGTACTTCAAGGGAAAGACCATGTCAAACGAATTATGTACTTCCTGTAAGGCTCCACTCGCCGAACCCGGGTGGACCAGTTTCAAATGCCCAAAATGTGGTGAAATGATCTATCGGTGCCACCGGTGCCGGCACCAGAGCGTTCCGTATACCTGCTCCTGTGGATTTGAGGGGCCATAACCATGGGCGATGTTGCAATTATTTTCAAGATAATGCCAGTGTCTCCTGATGTTGATCTGGCTGCTCTTGAGGCAACAATCCGGGGAAAAATTCCAACCACTCAGGATGTTGGTACAGAACCAATTGGATTTGGGCTCTCATGCCTGAAAGTCGCACTTCTTGTGCCGGATGGCAAGGGAACGAGCGAAGAAGTTGAAGAGATCCTTGGCGGTATTGAAGGTGTGCAGAGTGTTGAGATTCTCTCGCTCACCCTCACCTGAAAAACGAATATCTAACCAACATTTCTTTTCTTTTTGCTCTATAGATGCTTTATTTGAAGAGCCTTTGCTATGTTATTTACCTTTAGGATTGCCAGAAGAATAGAAAAGATAATCTCAGCTTAGTCTTTTATCTCTGATTCTGCATCAAGCAGTTCAAAGATATCTGCAGTGGCGCTGCGGATTTTACTTACAGATTCTGCAAAGAGTTTGACTTCATCTTCGCTGATCTGAATAGGTATCGGATTGCTCCCCTCTTTGTTCAGTCGTGACGGAACGCCGATACAGACATCACCAATATCGTGCACTTCACTTTTAACATAGCTTGAAACAGTCAGAATTCTGTTTTCATTTCCAAGAACTGTTGTCACAATTGTTGCGATTGCTTCTCCTGGTCCGTAGATCGTTGCTCCGATCTCTCCAATAATCGCTGATCCTGCAGTTTTCACTGATTCAATCATCTCTTCGACTGGCAGCTCCTCAAAAGTTGGGAGGTGCTGAATATCGATACCTCCGATTGAGGTTGCAGAGATTAAGGGAACCATGCTCTCTCCATGTTCACCGATAATGCGGGTGTGCACTTCGTTCACATGAACGTTAAAGAACTGAGCAATACACGATTTGAACCGCATTGAATCAAGGTGTGTTCCAAGACCAAATACACGATTTTTTGGAAATCCTGAGTATCGAAGTGCGACTGAAGTCATAATATCCACTGGATTTGTTACAACAAACAGAATCGAATCAGGTGCTGCAAGGCTGATAAGCTTGGCATATTCCTTTACTAGGCGTCCGTTCTCATAGGCGAGATCCATCCGGTCCTGACCTGGTTTGCGGGGAATGCCTGCTGTTAGAATAATAATATCTGAACCGTGAAGATCACGGGGATCTGTACTTGGGATGAGCGAGAGACTTCGTCCACGTGCTGCAAATGCATCCCTGAAGTCATGGATCAGGCCGTTGAGTTTTTCTTCGTTTCCCTTTCTGCCGAAGAGAACAATCTCATCAACAAACGGAATCTCTGACATTGTGTAAGAGACGAATCGACCAACGTGCCCTGTAGCACCGATAACTGCAACTTTTGACATATTACTCTAACTAATGAAAGGGAACGTGTCCTTGGTGGACATTGCGTGTCTGCTTTCAACCGGAAATCCCTTCTCCACCCTGCAACCCTATGGGCACCAGATGTCTACGGTAAGTCTGCTCCCTTCCGGGCCTGAACCGATCTCCGTAGTAAAGGGCCTGTGTTCCCTCCGGAACGACAATAACCCTGCCATTGATCTCACAGGACAAGGCTTCGCAGTTGGGATAACCGGCATCCAACAGATCGCTGATGCCGCCCTCGGACTTCGCCCCCCGCGTTTTGGCGATTTCGGGTGACAGGTGACGCCTAACCACCCAGGCTAGTTCCCAGTATATGTGGAAGTCTAAGGGATAAATACCTCGCCATTCATATGTTCTTTCCAGAAGCGAAGAGCCTGTTGCACCTTATTTTTTTCAGATTTCTTAAACAAATCAAGCGCACAAACAGTTTCATTCTGGGTGCAAACCTCAGATAGGCGCTGCCAGTCTCCATGGTACACATTAATCTCCTGACTTCCATGTGCCTGTGCGACTAGAACGGGTTTTTCACGTACCGGTAGTGATGTTAAGTCTTCATATGATTGTTCAAAAGAGATTTCATCTACATAAAGAGATTCCCTGTTTACCCAAAGGTTGACTGCGGACCAATATGATGCCAGAGACCAGGCATCATTGAGAATAACTTCTGGTGTCGCATGAAGTGCTGCAGTAATTCCGAGCGTCCCTGAACCACAACAGGCATCAATAAAGATGTGCGGATAGCGTTTTCTTAAGGTTCTTTCGACGGTAGTAATCTTTTCATTTCTTCCCCGTGAAAATTCAATATGGATCCCTGACTGTTCTTTGTAGGTTACTACTGGTGAAAGGGAGGTTGGGAAGACATCGGCCCTCACATCGCACCCTGCAAGAAGAGAATGTTTCTGGAAGGTTCCCTGAGTAATTTCAGAAATTCCCGGTATCCTGCCACAGTCCCTGACGACTCCTTTAATTTCGGGAACTTCCTCGTAAATTTGTTGAGCGGTGGGGTCGTCTACGACAGAAGAGAGAAAAACAAGCGATTTTTTTGGCAGAAATGGTGATGCGTGCAGAGGAATACCGGGGTGGATAAGTGGCATACCGATGGATTTGAGTGATGCGCTTTTCTCAATACAGCCCTCTTGCAGAAGAATAGAGTAGATATGTAAAAAAACAGCATCTATCGGTCTTTTTTCACAAGTGCATGGTGATGGGATGTGAAAATCTTTCGGCGGGTTATCCTTATCTAAAAAAAACGGTTTGCAGTGATTACATGGTGAAAAAAGTCCTGGAAGTCCTTCAATAAGGGATTCTGCCGAAGTGATGCACCTGCCACCGCAGACCGGACATTTCATAAATTTCTATCTATATAATAGGTGGATAAAAGGGCTGCGATTGGAACTTTTAGTGGGAGTGAGGAAGATCGTATATTGGAAGTCAATAGATCTGGGTTAATTTTGCCAACAAACATTTAAATAAATGTTAAGCATTTATACCTTATTATGTCATCCAGTTTTCCTGACACGGTGAAAAAGTTCATCGTAAAACCGGTGGAGGCATTCAAGGGAGTACAAGAGGCGACGATGGGTGAAGCCTATCGCTACTATGTGCTTCTGTTGATTATCTACATCATACTGAGTGGTATTGTCATGACCATTCTTAATGTTGACGCCTTTAATCAGGCGTTGGCAACGCTTGCAACGATTCCGGGTATGGAGTTTCTCTCTGCTCTCTCTGACTTTACCGGATTAATTGCAACAATGAGCATTTTTTGGGTTTACATAGTCTTCCTTATTGGGCTCTTTAGCATCTTTGTCCAAGGATTTTTCATGCATCTCTTTGTACTGATGATGGGTGGAGAAGAGGGTCTTGGGACAACGATCAAAACTCTGATGTTTGCAGCTACGCCGGCGTTCATCTTGGGATGGATTCCCTACGTGAATATTATTGGTTCAATATGGACAATGGTTCTTGTTATTCTTGGACTAAGGGAGACCCAGCATCTCGATACAGGTCGTGCGGTCGCTGTTATCCTGATCCCTATTATCCTGATGGTTATCTTTAGCATTCTCTTGGCTTCTCTTTTTGTGGCGTTCTTAGGTGGCATGGAGACAATTCTTGCTGCTGGGATCTAATCCACAGAAGATTACCTCTTTTTTTCTTTCTATGAAAGTCACATTGTGATTTCTCATCAAACAATTTCCGAAATGTTCGTTTCATGCACATTTTTCGGTATATCAACAAGTTCACGGTGTATTTTTCAACCCTATGGATAAAATAGCTTGATCTGAATTGAAATATCCTCTCTTCTTCGAAGTCTCATCGTGCGTTGGAAGGAAAGATGCACCTGATACGACAAACTCCGTGAAAGGATCAGTACGGAAAACTCAT
>CAZBGM010000030.1:0-16724 GCA_964491505.1 uncultured Methanomicrobiaceae archaeon
ATCGTCGCAAGCTCTTCCTTGCCATACGCCTCTGAACTCACCACCAGATCGTAGAGAGAAAGGTCAGTAATATCAATCTGATAATATTTCATATACCGTCCAATTTCACAGGCCTCCCGTTCAGCTGTCTCGATATATGCTTCCTCATACGAAAGCTCCTCACGGTCTGAGACCCGTCCTGCCCGGCATTCCACCGAGGCATTAACCCAAATCCGAAGATCCGCGTTTTCTATCATATGCCCGGCCAGACGTCCCTCAATGACGATATTATCACGCGCCTGGCCCATTTCTTTTTGCCGTTCATCGATGAGACGATCAAAAGCAGGGTCGGTCTCACAGAGATTTCCAAACTCAGCAAGTGTCATATCATGTTCAGCTGCAAGGGTTCGAAATACTTCCCCTGCCGAAATAAAATCAAAAGCGTGTTTTTCAACGAGAAAAAGGGCGAGTGTGGTAGTACCACTACCCGGCGGTCCACTGATCGTGATTCTCACGACTTTAGACCCCTCCGATATTCAGGGTTTTTCGGATGATCTGGGACAGAGCAATTGAACAGATCATATACCAGATAATCCAGGCCGGTAAAAAGAATGCCGGGGCATGCAGTTCAACTCCTCCCAGATAAGGGAAGATAATTGTAGGGAAGACGTCAAGAAGACCTGCCTCATAGGCAGTCGCCATCTCTCCGATACGGGTTAAAATCCAGAGGAAGATAGGCACCGTAATGATCATAATCCACATCATCGGCTTAAACTGTTCCTGAGACATCGCCATCTGGTCTTTCATCATCTTCTCACGTTTGATGTTGAGCTTGGCAGTCCTTTTCTCATCACCGGAGAGTTGTGCCTCACGAAACTCCTTCTGGAATTCCTTCATCTTCTTCTGCACACTCTGCATCTTTGAGTAGTCAATTGTGTACTTCTGTAAGAGCGACGAATAAGTACCAGTGACCACTGCAAGGACCAGAATGACAACTACCCAGTCAAATTGCAGAAAGCCAAAGAGCGGGTCGAGAAAGAGTCCCGCAAACATTGCCACTCCGTTACGAAGCATGGGCACTGAGTAGATAATCATCACGAGCACCATGACGATCATAAAGACCCCCATGCCACCCATGGCGCTGCCTATATCAGAACTTCCTTTCTTTCCACTGCTCTTTTTTGCTGCCATATTTATATTACCGTAATACTTCCACAAGATCGGCAAGAGCCTTCTCTAAGAGGAAATCTGGGTTATTAATAATTTTTACTGTACAACCGCTCACCATCGCATAACTTGCGGCGATAAACCGGTTGAACTCCTGATGGGTTCGGATTTCTCCATACCCCTCAAGATCGCGGATCCGGGATTCGTCGAGAATACGGCGGCCGAGAATCTGATCAGGATCGGTCTCTACCAGTACGAAGACATCGGGCTTGAGCTCTTCAAGCACCCAGATTGGAAGACCGGGAAGGAACCCCCCCGGCGTCTTTACCGTGCAGTGCGTATCAACGATGACATCATCGCTAATTTGCGCAATAGCACGCGCAGCACCGGACTGGAGTTCTTTCTGAACATCCTGATCCAGTCTGCGCATCTCATCACGGTCACTAACAAGACCCCGTTCACTCGCGAGTTCAAACATCGCTGTGCCAAACGAGATCGGCCAGTATTCCCTTCCAAGCTCTTTGAGTCGTTCAAGTGCACCATCGATGACGGTTGATTTGCCGACACCGGGCACACCGGTAATTACCACTTTCCTGCTCATTTCTCTTCACTCCTTGCCAAATAATCCACGCATGAACGGATACATCTCCATCATCTGTTCGGAGGCAACCTCCTCATAGAGACGGTAGACGATACTGACAGTCAGCAGAAGTCCAGTCCCACCAACAGCACCAATCACACCAAGGTAGTTTGCCCAGACCGAGAGAAGACCGATAAACACACCACCAATCACGGTAATCCGTGGGATATACCGATCAAGATAACGCACCAGAATTGGTTCGCTCCGACGGTATCCGGGAATGTGCATACCACTTCTCTGAATCTGACGGGCAACATGAGATGAATCAAGACCTGCCGTCTTCACCCAGAAGAGAGCGAAGATAGCACCACCGACCACCATCACGAAAAGATCAATACCCATCCGCATGATAATTTCCCACACAGGATGGCCAAGATCATAGGCCCACCACATCCAGTCCTGTGGACTATTGATAGGCGCTGTGATATACATGATCCCATTCTCTGGCTGAGAGCCATTAAATGTTCCAAGGAACGTGATACCGATGTTGTTTAAGAACAGACCGATCATCTGCCAGTTTGCCTGAAGCACACGGACAAGAATCATCGGAAGCACACTGGCATAGATGAGTTTCACCGGGAATCTTCCACGGGCACCACGCACAGAAGCATGGGCCAGCGGAATCTCCACACGGGTCGATTCCACATACACAATCACGAGGAAGATTAAGACCGTCGTGATAAACGCCAGCAGATCCGTTCCGAAGTATTCCAAAAAGTTCGCACCATCGGCTATCACGCCAAATAGTCGTGGGAAGAAACCAACTGCATACGGATCAGAAACCGCAGACCAGTTGAAGAAACCGTTGATAAGACCCTGAGATACTCCGGCAACGATAAAGAGTCCGACTCCAGAACCAACACCCCATTTTGTAACGACTTCATCCATCAGAAAGATCAGCACACCGCCGATACAGATCTGAAGGAAGATGATAAGCGAAACTGCCGAGAGATTACCGCCAAAGAACTGGAGAGCAATCGTGGGGTCCGGACGCAGAAAGCCTCCAACAACATTTGGAGCCGCCTCAAAGACGATCATAACGAAGATGAAAAGCTTCTGCAAGCCCATGTACATTACCTGTCCACGGGGATTTGATGTGTCAATACCGAGTAAATCCGCACCATTCAGGAGCTGAAGCACGATCGAAGCAGTGACGATAGGACCGATACCTAAGTGGACAATCGAACCCTGCGCACCGGCGAGGAGAGCACGGTAGAAACCGAACATATCCTGCGAACTGGGATCAAGACCCCACACCGGGATATTCGTCAACAGAAAGTAGATAATTAAAATCGCAACTGTCCACATCAGTTTGTTCTTGAAGTGGACATGTCCTTCCGGAGCTTTCACTGAAGGCATTGCCGCCAGCAGAGGCTCCATTCGATCAAGCATTGCTCCCATAAAGATTCACCAGAAAATAATAATGATTAGACAGTTTTTGTTAAACTGCTAAACCGCCCATCTCCTCAATTTTAGCGATTGCCTTTACGGAGAACGCTTCTGCGGAGATGATCATTTTCTTAGTTACCTTTCCGCCGCCAAGTATTTTATCTATACCGATTTGCGACGCGTCGATCACAACAGCACCATCCTCTGTGGTCGCAATCCCTTGTGCCACAAGGTCGTCTGCCATCTGATCGAGATCTCCCACATCGAGTACAGCGTTGGAATAGCCGGTTTTATTGAAAAAACCATGTTTTCCATTGTTAAAAAGGCCGGCAAGCCAGAAATGGGTGTGCCGGTGATCACGGTGTCCCGCACGTCCGCGGCCACCACGGTTACCTGCACCACGGCGGTTTTTGTGAGTGCCGCCACCACAGGTCCGGGTTCCACGGTATTTTGAACGCTTATTAACTGGCATCCTCTTCACCTCATCCTGTACAGGAGACTGTTAATCTCGCTGCCGTAATTTCCAAGTGCGCCACCCTGCTGGAAGGTCCGCTTAATAGACCGGTATCCCTTGCGTGGTGGGTGCAGACGAAGCACTGGTTTTAAACCATCTACTTCACTCATGGTTGCTTCCCCGGCAGCAAGTGCCTGGGCAAACGCATCAATATCTGCAAACCTGGAGTTTTCCTTAACGTACTCCTCTGTCAGATGGCCGTCAGCGGTCAGTCTGCCACGGGTCCGAAGGACAGTTGCAAGAACTTCTGCCTCAACTTCACCATAGGCGACGTAATCCTTGACTTTACGAATCATACCGAGGTATGCCGGGGTGTCAGGGATAAGCACGCAATGGTTGACGTGGTGAAGACGTAACATCTTCAGAGTGTCCTTGATCTCTTTGCGGCAATTTACTGTCCCGCGTACCTGAACAACAACATACATTGTACTCAGACACCTCCGCGGACCCGATTCGCCTGCACAAGTGCATCGAAGACTGCCTTTGCGTAGTTGATGGTTGTACGGGTGTGACCTCTTGACGAAGTCCAGACATCTTTTACACCAGCAAGCTGGAGAACTTTCTTCCCGATATCTCCGGTGACAAGTCCGATACCCTGAGGTGCCGGCATCAATGTGACAGTAACACTGCCTGATTTGCCCTGTACCCGTACCGGGATCGAATGACCCTGCCCACAGTTACATTGCCATGAACCACAGCCAAGTTTCACCTTAATCATGTTGAGCTTAGCATGTGTTATGGCCTTTTTTATAGCGTTGCCAACCTGTGCGTCCTTAGCCTGCCCAAAACCAACATAACCATTCTTGTTTCCGACAACGACAACGGCACGGAATTTTACACGCCTACCACTGTCAGTCATCCGCTGTACCATATTGATATCGAGTACTTCATCCTCAAGGTCCGGGAGGAAGTAATCGACAATCTCAGGCTCTTTTATGGGTCTTCCGCCTTCAAGAACATCTTCAAGGCTTGCAACTCTGCCAGCTGCAACGTCCCTGCCGAGATCTGTTAACGGGATCCATTCTACCTGTTGATATGCCATACTTATGCTTCCTCCTTCATGATCGCATCAGCAACTTTATCCACCATTTCGGGGAGATTTGCCGCACGTTCTGAATCATACTCAGCAATGTGCACACCACGGACACGGTCATCACTCGGGAGAACCTTCTCACCGAAAGGAATGTCCATTCCGCCTTTAACAGCACCTTTCAGGGCTGCAAAAACACGGGCACCGGGTGTTGCACGGTGCAAACCGATATCAAGGATAGCTTCCTCGTATCCGGCTGCAATTGCTTTTTTCGCGAAGAGTATGCCAGTAAGATACGCCGCAGGCGTGTTTGCCTTTGCTCCGGTGTATCCTAGGCTTTCGAGCTCTTGCGAATAGGCCGCCACAAGAGTCAGATCTCCTTCCAGAGTCGCTTCAACGAGCTGAATAATAATCTGACGGTTTGTCCTGCGAACAACCATTCGTGGTTTATCTGAGGCAAGGAGCTTAAGACGCTGATAATAATCGGTCTTTCCTTCCCTACGCCGTCTGAACGGGACGAAGTATCGTGGTCCGTTTGCCATCTTACTTCATCCTCCCTGAGATCTGTTCAAGCTGTGCCTTCATATGAGCGACACTGCGGAACTGACCTCCTGCTGCCTTTCTGTACATTATTCTGTAGAGGTGGCTGTCAATCTCGCCGGATCCACGTAGGGTCCGAAGTTCGGATCTGATAGCCCGAATCTTTGAGATCCATTGACGTTTTCTGGGGTAACGTGCATATTTGGCCCCTTTTCTGCGTCCGGCTCCTTTGCGGTGACCATAACTGCGCTGTGCAGCAAGCTTGCGTGCACGGCCACGGCTGACACCCTTCTTGGGTTTTGCCGCAACGGCACCTTCTTCAATGAGGCCACGGATATCTTCGCGTGAGATTGCATCGGCAATATCGTCCTCACGTTCCGGGTCAAGCCAGACACGGTGGACACCACACTTCATGACAGCAGAAGCAATCCGACGTTGGTTCTTCAAATCTGCCATTTATGCTTCCTCCTCTTCGGACTCTTCTTCTGTAGCTTCGACTGTTTCAGTCTCTTCCTCAAAAGACTCCTCTTCTACCGGCTCCTCTTCAGGTGCCGTCCGTGAGGTATCTTTTGCGTTTAGGACTTTAATGCCGAGTTCAATTGCTGCTACCTGAATAGCTTCACGCTTTTTGTTGCCAACTGCTGCTGCAATCCGTACGGCCGTGGTCTCTGCATTGATGCCTTCAAGACCGAAGACATTGTGTACCAGAACCTCTTCCATACCACTGGGGTGGAATCCGCGAATTGCTTTCGGGGCACCATAACCAGGGGCTGGATGACGACCTTTTGCCGCATAGAGTCTGCGCTGTTTGGACTGCAGACCCCGTGGGCGTCTCCAGGTATCCTTCAGCTTCTTCTTGTGGTGAAGCTGCTGCCTCTTGAACTTTGGCCGGAAGGAATTTCTGCTCTTTACAAGCCTCATTTTTTCGTCAGCCATGATTCTCACGCCTTCTCCACAATATAGATGCCGTCCTGAAACACACGGTTATCACGGTGACCGACATGGGTTGCCCGCTCGATAGATCCGGTTGTCGTTCCGACGCATTCTTTGTCAAGACCAGTAACGATAACTTCGTCACCAGCTATTTTGACACTCACGCCATCCATAAACCTGGCATAACGTGCCTCTTTCTCACCGAGGAAATTCACAATCTCAAGGGCATTTTCTGTTACCTTGAGCTGAATAGGAAAGTGACTGTATACCACTTTCATTGTGTAGGTATATCCTTCGGTGACGCCTGTGCACATGTTTTTAGCATGTGCTGTGTACGTGCCAAGCATCGCATAGATTTTCTTTCGTGTGGACTCTGTTGAGAATACAACCTCTCCATCTTCCACTCTGATGCCGATGCCCGGGTAGCGCAGATCCTTGGTCAGTGTTCCTTTCGGTCCGGAAACCTCAAGTGTTGAACCGGTAACGATAACCGTCACACCGTCAGGGATCGCTGCTTTACGTTCAGTGATCACGTCTCCTCAACTCCTCTTAGTATACGTACCCGAGCAGTTCACCGCCCACACCATTTTGGCGTGCTGTCTCGTGAGACATAACACCTTTTGATGTGGAGATGAGCAGTATGCCGAAATTTTTAGCCGGCAGGTACTGGTTCTCCCAGGATTCAAGTTCATTTACCTTTACTGCAAACCTCGGGGTGATCACACCACACTTGTTGATTCTGCCAACAAGTGCAACCTTAAACTGACCACCGCGTCCGTCGTCAATGAACTCAAAGTCACCGATGTAGGCATCCTCTTTCATAATGCCTAACATTGCACCCAGCAGTTTACTTGCGGGTTCGATGGTAACTTCAATCTTGCCGACGTCTGAGGCGTTTTTAATTGCACTCATTGCATCTGCAATTGGATTTAATCGTGCCATGTTACAACCCTTCAGTTCATCTTCTTAAAGCCGATCTTTGCGGCGTATTCACGGAAGCACTGACGGCAGAGCATGATATTATACCGACGGACCAGTCCCTGTTTTCGTCCGCACATCTGGCATTTATTTGCACCACGGCCGAACTTTGCCTTTGCAGCTGCTCTTCCTTCGTTCTTTCCTCTGTTTGCCATCACAACACCTCCACATTAAAGCGGTCTGACATGAACGCAATAGCGTCTTCTTTGTTTACACGCTGCTTTGTGGGCAGTTTCCTGCGCTGGATGCTTCGGCGTGCAATCCGGATACCACTGCGTTCAAGGATGACGTTTACATCCATACCGTAGATACCAATCATCGGATCGTAGTTCTGACCAGGGAAGTCAGTATGTTCCTCAACACCAAAGGAGAAATTGCCGGACTTATCAAACTGGTAGCTACCAAGTCTGCGCTCAACAATGCCAAGAGCAGTGTCGAGAAATTGTTCAGCTTTTTTCCCCCGAAGAGCAACCTTGCAACCCATTGGCTGGCCTTTACGAAGGCCAAACGCGGGCTGTGTCCTCTTTGCAAAGGCACGGATCGTCTTCTGACCGGTAATCTCCTGAACAATGGTTTCTGCTTTCAGGAGCTTATCTCCAGCTTCACCAACACCCATGTGGACAATAATCTTGTCAACATGGACATCCTGCATTGGGTTCATCTACTCAAATCCCCCAGTCAGCGACTGCCGGTGTCTCACGTCCAACCATGAAGACATAGGCATCAATCGTCTCGAACGCTTCTCCGGTGGCAATATCCTCAAGTTCAACCCTGTTCGGGACGCTGCCCGGCACGGCCACCAATTCAGTGATTTTGCTGATCTTACCTGAGTGTTTTCCTCCGATAACCATCGCTGTGTTGCCAACAGCAAACGGGAAATGATCAACGACTTCAAAGCGGTTTTCCGGTGCGATGGAAAGCACAATGGAATCACGGGGTTTGTAGTCGCCTTCATTGATAATGTTGGCACCATAGCGAAGGTTGTACTGAACCTTTCCGCCCTTCACAAGTGTCTTGTCCGCAATCTTACAGAGACGGGTCTGTGCATCCTCCTCAGAGATAACAATAGATACATAGTCTCCTTTCTTGTTGCGAAGAATCCGGAAGTAACGGTCCATCTTCGGGATAGCTACGATGTCAAAGACACCGATACCCATTTTTGGATCACGGCATGATTTGCCGTTTAAGAGTACAGATCCGTCTGTTAAGACTTTCTTTGCCTCTTTCATGTTCAGCACAAGGCCCATGTGATCACGAAGCCAGACAGACATCGGCATCGCGGTCTTGTTATGGGGACCGGGTGCAGTCTTTGTAATAAAGACATTCTCTTTCTTGGCAATTCTCCACGAGTGCGGAGAGGTTAGCCGTTTCTGGTGTAGACTCATTCCTCTTCAGCCTCCAGTCGCTCTACCCTTTTCGGGTCTTTGAGATTCAGCTTTGTAATCTGCACATTTGATGCTTCGACCGGGCGGGGCACTTCGGTCCCGTCTGCTTTCGTAAGGGTAACACTGTGGACGACTACTTTGGCTGTCTGAAGATCGACGGCGTCGACAACTCCAGTACTTCCACGGAAATCTCCACGCATTACCATCACAGTGTCTCCAACGATGACACGGGCGTTGCGGCGTTCATACTTCTTACGAAGATCAGCGTCAAAGGGTGCATGCAGATATGTTCCGCGTGTGTGGAGAGGTGCATTGTAGCGCGCTTTGCGCTGCTTGCGTGGTTGTTTACTTAGTATACGAACCATAAATCTCTCCTTTAGACAATGATGGTCGCCATGGACCCGATCTTTGGGAACCGTTCAGCAACTTCACGTGCGACAGGTCCTTTGATCTCAGTGCCTTTTGGTTCACCGCGCTCGTTGGTGATCACGACAGCGTTCTCATCAAATGAGAGGCGCATACCGCTCACACGGCGGATCTCTTTTTTCTGACGAATGACGACAGCCTTCTCGAGTTTACGGCGCATGTCAGGCGTACCTTTTTTGACAGATACGGTTGCCATGTCACCGAGACCGAGTTTTGGCTGGCGGCGTCGAACACCGTGGTACAGGTCAACGGAGACTACCTCCACGACACGGGCACCGGTGTTATCCGCACAGACAAGCCGGGTGCCAGTTTGAAGGGCACGCGGGACTTTTGACTGCTTTGCTTTCATTCTTTCGTCACCTCCACTACCACGAATTTCTTGGTCTTGCTCAGGGGGCGGCATTCGGCGATTTTCACCGTGTCACCAACCTTTGCGCCAAGGCATGGAGGGCAGTGGGCGTGAAGTTTTGACGAACGTTTTTCATAACGTTTGTATTTCTTCACGTAGTGCAGGTAGTCGCGGGATACCACAACAGCATCCTGCATCTTGTCACTTACGACCTTACCGGTGATCACCTGGCCGCGCACCGGTAAAGTGCCGTGAAATGGACAGTTTACGTCCTCGCATTCCGTCTCCGGAATGGGAACGTTCAATCCTGGGTTTCTTGCCATTATTTACCTCAGATATCTCAATCGCATACTGATTCTTTTCTCAGGCTGCATCATGAGCACCTTGCCATCAACCCTTACGTGGGTATCATCTGGGAGGCGCATCACAAATGCAGTGCCGGATTTCGGTACTGATTTAACCCCTTTTTCGGTTCTGATGCGGATCATCTGCTTTGTTTCGTCCACAATCACACCGGCAATACCGGCAAGTGAAGAATTTGTGGCAGATGAAACACGTGCATCAAGACCGATGAATTCATGCCGAAGCACATTCTCAGGGGTTATCATCAGACCGATCAGGCCCTCCTGGTATTCTGCTCGGTCTTAATACGGGCAATGGTGCGGCGGAGTTCGTGAATCCGGCCTGGATTCTCGGGTGCACCACCGGCACTGACCGTTCCATAGTTCTGGACAAGTTCAAGCTTGAGTTTTGCAAGATTCTCATCAAGTTCGACATCGCTGAACTCGGCGATCTCTTTTGCACGGTAAATAGCCATACTTAGAGATCCTCCTCATCTGCGACAGACTCATCAATGCTGGCTTCGATTTCTGCGTCAAGTTCAGCATCCAGTTCTGCTTCGAGCTCTGCCTCAGTCTCTTCTCCGACAGGTTCCTCTGCTACAACAGGGACCTCAACGGGCTCAGGCTCGGGTTCAGGATCAAGAACCTCGAAGTGGTCCGGAAGCTGGGCACTTGGCGGGACGATCTTGACCTTAACACCAATTGTTCCGAGTTTCTTGACGGCAACGGCGTATCCATGCTCAACTATTGATAAGCTTGGTTCACCAGCGTGTTTGACGTATCCTTGCGTAAACTTCTGGACACGGGAACGGGACCCGGTCACTTTACCGGAAAGTACAACTTCACAGCCCAGTGCGCCGGATTCCATGACACGGCGCAGCACACTGCCTCCTGCCTTTCTGAAATACCAGCCACGTTCAAGAGAATTGGCAAGTCGCTCTGCCATGATCTGTGCATTAAATGAAGGATTGTCCACCTGCTGCACTTCGATCTGTGGCTGATCAACATCATAGCGCTCAGCAAGGGTAGAGGTCAGTTCACGAACAACCTTTCCGCCCTTTCCGATTACAATGCCCGGTTTCTCGGCCCAAATGGTTACCTGCGTCCCAAGAGGGGTCCGCTGAATCTCCATTCCACCGTAGCCAGCGCGTTTCAGTTCTTTTACGAGGAACTGCTCTACGCGTGCATTGCGTACGCCGTCCTTAATAAAACGTCTCTCGACTGCCATTATTCTTCAACCTCCGTTACAATAACTTCGATATTGACAGAGTGAGCGATCTTCGGTGTAGAGCGTCCCATTGCACGGGCGAAGAACCCACGGCCTGAACGTCCACGGTTTGCTGAGATAGCTACAATTTTAAGATTCTCACTATCAAGACCAATGTACTCTGCGTTTGTCTCAACCGAGTGGAGGAGACGAATAAAGGCCTCTGATGCCTTGACTGGATACCGTCCGGCATCCCAGCCAACAAGACCCTTCTTGTGAGCGACGTCACGGTTGAACTTCTTGAAGGGAATGGGCTTTTTCAGAGCCACGACACCCTCAAGATATTCAACGGCGTCGCTGGTCTTCTTGCCCCTGATAAAGTTTGAAATCTCAATGGCATGTTTTGGCGAGATGGGGAGTTCGTTTGCCTTTGCACGGGCAAACTCTTCTCCAGCCATCTTCGTTGTATATTTTGTCCTTGCCATATCAATCACTTCAGCGGCACAAATTTACTCGACCTGGTTGCACCAATTCCGGCACTACCGTGAGCGACACGCCTGCGGGTACCCGCAAACTCACCAAGGTAATGGAAGACTGCTTCAGGCTGAATTTCAACCGAAAGGAATTCTTTTCCGTTGTATACATCGATCGTCTTTCCAATCATTTCAGGCAGAATAATCATATCACGGAGATGTGTCCGGATACGCTCTTTGCCTTCCCTTACTTCTGCAAGCACCTTTTCATGCCCGGGAGACATTCCCCGCTTAATATGACGGCGGGCCCTGGAAGGCATGATCGGTAGAAGTTCAGAGATCCCCATCTGCTGGAGTTCTTCAATTTTATAGCCGTGGTAGGTAAATTCCTCTTTCCGCCGCGGCAGTTTTCTCTGTTGCTTTTTTGCCATACTTCTTCACCTCACTTTCTTCCGGTCCTCTTCGAGGCAATGTGCCCGACCTTTCTGCCCGGAGGCGTGCCACGTGCGACCGACTTCGGTCTGCCAACGTGCTGGTGTCCACCGCCACCAAACGGATGGTCGACGACATTCATACAGACAGCCTTGGATCTCGGCCACTTGGTTGCCTGACTCTTCATCTTGTGGAATTTCTTTCCTGCTTTCACAAATGGCTTTTCACCACGGCCACCGCCTGCGACGATACCGATGGTAGCACGGCACTTGCCATGGAACCACTTGTGTTTGCCGGATGGCATTTTAATACCGACATGGCCTTCTTCGTCCTTGCCGATAACCTGAGCCTGGACACCGCCGGCACGAATGAACTTGCCGCCGTCGCCAGGCTTTGCCTCGACATTACAGACATAGATACCAACAGGGATCTCGGTAAGTGGGAGCGTGTTGCCGTTCTTAACATCAGCACCAGGACCCCAGGCAACTTTCATACCAACGCCGACACCTTCGGTAACCAGCATGAACATCTTCTCACCGGAGGTCAGAGCGACCTTCGCAATCGGTGCATGACGAGCGGGATCGTGCTCAATATCGATGATTTCACCGGATGTAAGTACGTCCCTGTTCTTGGGGTGCTTCAGCGATGCTTTGTATTTGTGAGACGGTGCACGGTAGGTTGGTCCACCGCGTCCACGGTTTTGTGATATAATGCGTTTACCCATTGTTCACACCTCACATGACACCAAGCCGCGAGAGAATCTCTTCACCGGCATTTGCGTTCACAAAGCTGACTATCGCTTTCTTTTTACCCTTCATGGTCATCATTGTCTGGACCTTGACAACATCTTCACCGAACATCTCTTCGATGGACTGCTTGATATCGTCCTTTGTTGCTTCTTTACGTACCAGAAACTGAAGTTTCCCTTCAGCGTCAAGCATCATTGCCGCTTTTTCTGTAACGTATGGATGTTTAAGCACCATAATCAGAGTCCCTCCAGTTCCTTGAGAGCTGCCGTTGTCCAGACAGTCAGACGCCCGGCGTGGGTACCTGGTGCCAGAAGTTCGGTGTCAAGCTGACGGACCGAAATAGCGTCAACTCCTGCAAGGTTTCGTGCTGCTGCAAGTGGGGCGTCTGCTGTAACAATCAGCAGGCTCTTCGCCTGTTTGTACTTGCGGCCACGGAGTTTTCCTTTTCCTGCCCGGATATTGCGTGATGCTACTGAGCGTTCGACGTCACCGTAGACACCAGCGTTTTTCAGTGCTGCAATGACTTCTTTTGTTGTGCTCAGTGCCTCGAATGTCTCATCAAAGACAACCGGGAATGCATCACCGAATACGTGACCACGTGCTGCCACAAGGTCTGCGTTGGTCGTTGCTGCAATAGCTGAGCAGAGTGCTGCGCGCATCTCTTTCTTGTTCATTTTGCGAACAAGGATCTTTTCAACCTTTGGCGGGTGTGCTGCACGTCCACCACGTGCCTGTGGGACACGGGCAACCCGTGAACCGTTTTTAATACGTGGAATCTGTGATACACCACGACCACTACCCCAGCTCGCTGCAGAGGTTCTGAGACCGGCATACGGATGAGTCCCGTGTGGCTGATACCGTTCACTCTGAATAGCAAGAACTGCGTTTTTAATAAGATCGGGTCTGAATGTTGTGTCAAAGACAGCCGGAAGTTCTACTTCACCAGCACTGCCGCCGTCAACATTGAATATCTGTGTTTTCATTCAGATTACCCCTGCTTGCTTGCGGTGCTAATATACTGAATTGCCGGCACACGCTCGACATGTTCTCCCTGGCGGATAGCGGGTCTGATACGTATAAGACGTTTCACGGGGCCCGGAACGGAGCCCTTGATGGCAACGAAGTTGCTGCGTACAAGTCCATAATGCAGGAAACCCCCGTCTGGATTGATCTCGGTTGCATCCTCGCTGATCTTGAGGATACGTTTGTTATATTCAGTGCGCTGCTGATAGCCCAACTGACCGGTCTGAGGCACCGTCCACCGAACGTGGTGCGGAGTCCACGGACCAAGGTTACCAATATGGCGCTTCTTGCCACCGCGTGAGTGTTTACCCTTACGGGTCTGAATACCCCAGCGTTTCACAGGGCCCTGCGTTCCCTTTCCGGTGGTGATGGCCGTCACGTCGATGTACTGGCCAATCTTGAGAACATCTTTAATCGTGGTTTCACGATCATAGAGTTCAATTGCAAAGTCAAGGCGCGCCTCCATGCTACCGCCTGCAATTCGCACTTCCATAAGTTCACCAGTCTTCTTGGGAACACCAGTCAGAAGTTCGGGAGTGGTCTGCATAATCGCAAAGATTTCAATAACTCTGCCTGCTTCAATACCATCACGGATCTTCTGAATGTTCTCTTCAGCTTCCTTGCCATTTGCTTCAGCATAGGCACGAGGACCATAGGTGTCCTTCGTGTATGCGCGAATGGCAACGGTCTTAATCGCGGGAATCTCAAGGATGGTGACTGGCACCATGATTTCTTTCCCTTCTGTCGGGCTGTTTGAATGATCATCCACCATAACAATGTGGGTCATACCAACTTTGTACCCGGCAAATCCCTGCAGTGCAGGCTCACCGTCATACACGGGCCAGGATTTGTACTTAGGTACCTGACTCTTTGCCCGTTTTCTTGGGCTGTATGCAAGTGAACCCCTGCGTGGTCTTGATATTTCTGCCATTTTTCAATCAGTCCTTCTCTATCTGCAACAGATAACGTGCACGCCTGCTTTTTGCAGGATTCAGGTGCACCGGTTTCAGATACTCCGATAACTTGCACAAAATCTTCATCCCTTCCATGTTCCGGTTTTGCCGGAACTTGCGTGGTCATGTGATTTTGGTTGTTGGACGATGAGTGAGAACGTATTGCCTCTTTTAGGTTACGCTGATGGGTTTTTCTCAGAACAACTGCGCTGCTTTATATTGCTTTTGCAACATAGCCAACAGTCTGCGTTATGCAAAACTGCCGGGATAGCAAGCAGGCTTAATGTCCTGTATTGGTCTCATACCAATTGATCTGACGGTAACCACACATTCGGTTGACATGCATTGCCGAATTGTGAGGGAACGTTTGATTCGTTCACCCGGTTCGCGGTTACATCAGCACCTACGTTTCTCATCTTACCTGGTTCCCCTTTCAGGGTCAGGTCCTCTCGGAAAACCCATATGCGAGTCCAGCACTAGCCGAAATTTCACAATGGTTCCTTAATATTAGCATTCACTAGTATATAGATACTCACCTAACACCAAGCTAGGTGGAAAAAAAGTTAAGGGGATAATTCTAAGGAAAGAACAGTTATCCGAAGTACAGGTCGCCATCCTCGTTGATATATACATTAAACTGCTCACGCACAAACCTTCCGCGAAAGCGTTCAGGATCCCATTCGCGCAGACGGTTGATCAGTGTGATCATGTCATAGCGGACCTTTATCCCCACCTTTTCCGCTTCTGTAAAAATTATCTTGGTGGCTTCAAAGAGATCTTCTTCGCCATTAATAGTGCAGAGCAGAGAAGCATCAAGAGTATACAAAAAATCAAGCGTATCCTTGGCCTTTTCAACATTCCCATACGCTGCTTTTTCAATGGTACATACATTTGCTTTCGAAGTCCCGATAATATCTGCAATCTGCTGCTGAGTCAGACCCTGCTTTCTATATCTGAGAACCTCCTTTTGCCGATCCGTGAGAAGCCCCTGTTTCATTATTTATTATTATAGTTTCATTTATTTTAAATAGTTTCGATTAACACAAGCAATCAATTGCTACCTATTTTCATAGTCTCAACGTTTCTACGAACATTTACACACGAAAAATTAACTAAATTTTGCTTTCTTTCATCAACCCTCAGAGCAATTCAAAATGTTTAATAGACAAAACCCAGTAACACTATGATGTCTCAAATTTGAGAGGTATTGATATGGTAGTTAAAGTAGGAGTTGCTAAACTAGGCAACATTGCAAGCGGCGTTATGGTAGAGCTGCTTCTTGACGAGCGCGCAGACCGTGAAGACATGCAGACCTTCATGGCAACCAGCGGAACAAAATTAGAAGTTGAGGATGTTGAGCGTGTTGTCAGCACCCTTATTGGATACAAACCTGACTTTGCAATTGTTGTATCACCAAACGGTGTCCTTCCCGGACCAACCGGCGCACGTGAAGCACTGAAAGCAGCAGGCATTCCAGTTATCGTCATCACTGATGATGTAACAACCAAGAAAGAATGGGCAGACCTGAAAGAGAGTGACTTTGGATACATTATCCAGAAGGCAGACTCCATGATTGGTGCACGCCGTGAATTCCTTGACCCATCAGAGATGTCCGACTATAACGGCAACCTCGTGAAGGTTCTCACCATCACCGGTGCATTCCGCAAGATGCAGTTTGCTATTGATGCAGTTATCGACCAGGTTAAAGAAGGCAAGTCACCTCTTGAGCTTCCAAAGATTGTCATGACCGCAGACAAGGCAGTTAAAGACGAGTTCTCAAACCCCTACGCATATGCAAAGGCACGTGCAGCATTCGAGATTGCAGCAGCAGTTGCAATGGTCAACGTAAAAGGATGCTTCATGACCAAGGGATTCGAAAACTACGTCCCAATCGTTGCATCTGCACATGAGATGATGCGCTCTGCTATGCTCCTCTGTGATGAAGCACGTGAAATCGAGAAAGGCTGTGATGGTATTGTGCGCAAGCCACACAAGAAAGACGGCCTTATTGTCTCTAAGACAGCACTCATCTCAAAGCCAGAGTGATTCTCAAATACTTTCTTTTTTTCCGGTTTACGAGCATTTTTCTTATAGTGACAGCCAATAGGCCGTTTATTTTAGTTTTTTTTGATCATCACGAGTTAAAAACTCATTTTGAAACTTTCAGCCTAAGTTTGACAGTTGGCCTATGTAGGTGTTTTATGCTCCTGAAATAT
>CAZBGM010000031.1:0-4474 GCA_964491505.1 uncultured Methanomicrobiaceae archaeon
TCCCAGGCATTCATGGCAAGATTAATCGGTGAACTCTCACCGGTTACCATGACCACGATGGGATAGGCGACAATGACGCAGATGATAACGATCGCAATCAGGATTTTATACCAGCATTTTGTGCAGATCCCGCCTGTCTTCGCATGCGCTGACTTGCAGAACCGGCAGGTACCATCGGATAAGGTCGCCGATTTTGGATGTTTCATGGGTTTTGACATAGATTCCTCGTTTTCCTGTAATAGCCAAGAGATTTGGAAAAGAAAATAAAGCTGTTAAAGATGGATAATCCGGGACTGCTCAGAGCAGACCGAAGGATTTGAGGGTTACTTCTGGGTTGACAGCGCCCACATGGTAGACCTTCCCCTCGCTGACCTCGTTTATGATGACCTCTGCCGGTGAGAAGAGGGCGGTGTCGATCTTATAGAAGTCAAAGTTCGCTGCCTTGAAGGTGTCGTAGAACGGTTCACCGTAGGACGAGGATGTGTTCGATGGTAACCGGTCGAGGTAGTCCACAATCTCCGGCGCATTCATCGTCAGGCTAATCTGACCGTGGTAGATGGTTGCGTCGTTGGTGCATCCCATTGCCTGGGTGGAGTCTTTCTTGACCGGTGGCAGTGGCGCGGTGCCCATAGCGGTAATAATCTTGGTGGTGTCAAAACCGAGTTCGTTGAGCTTGTAGATGGCGGTCTCCACACAGCGGCCTGAAACCTGTACTGACCCGACGATGCAGGCGGTTGGTGCAACCACAGCACAGACGTTGCTGACGTCCACTTTACATTTTGCAGCGATGGATTCCATGACGTCTGCGTTTGGCAGAGCGTCGGACTCCAGAGCGATGACCGCGACATCGGAATCGTCTTCGTAGCCGATGAGTTCGTAGGTGTGCTTTGGCATCAGTGAGAGGGCACGTGCCGGTCCGCTTCCCATTGCAAAGAAGTTTCCTTCGGAGACGGTCCATCCTGCTTTCTGTGCGCCAAGGCAGGAAATGGCGGGAAAGTCGGTGGAAACCTCGATGAATGGCATCGGGATGTTCTTGACCTGTCCCATCCTGAAGTTCACTTCACCAAGACCGCCCATGCAGATCTCAGTAAAGAGTTTGCCAGCGAGAAGGCCACCCTCGGCCTCTACACCACAGTCAACAATCCGTGCGCCGTTGTCGAGCTCATGAGGAATTACTTTGTAATCCTCTGCACATTCTGAAAGTTCTTCAAATATATCAAGGGCAATTTCGTTTACACTAATCACTCATATCACCTTCCGTATGGTGAATAAGCATCAGCAAAAAAACAGATAAGGATTGTTACTTGTTTCCGGCGCGGGATGACCCCGTCCCCTCAAGAATCAGGTTTGGGTCATATCGGAGCGTCACGAGGCGGGATCTGCCACGTCCTTCGCGGTAGTGCAGGTCAATAAGGCGCATACTGTCACATTTTTTCAGGATCTCGTGGAGCCGGGTATATTTAATGCCGGGATCTGTCTCAACAATCCCCGCAAGCACCTTAACGGGAACGTCGCCGTCTTCTTTGATGAGGGCCCGCGTTGCCACCGCAGCGAGCACCGCACGTTCATCGGCGGCCAGCGTACTGAGCGTGCGGGAGATATGCAGGTCGCGAGAGATATTGTAGACCTTCTCAATGTCCTCCCGTGTCACGGCATGGTGGGCGTCATGTTCTGCCTCATCGCCGGCGCGTTTGAGGAGGTCGATGCCCACCCGCAGATCGCCGGTGTTCATGACCTTCTCCACCACCAGATCCAGAAGCTCGCCCCCGATGACGTTGGGGTAGAATCCCTGCATCACCCGCATCTCAAGGATGGCCCGGACCTCGTTTTGTTCATACGGGGCGAAGTAGATCTCGGTGGGGCGGAAGACGGAACTGACCCGGTTGTCGACCTCGTTTGCGATGCTGATTGCCATATCCGAGACAATGCAGACGACGCCGGTGCGCCAGCCGGGATAGCTCTCATGCGAGCGCAGCAGGGAGTAGAGCAGGTCATTGAGCTCGTTATCGTAGAGCAGATAGTTGCTGTCGTCGAGGCAGATGAGGAGCACGACACCTCTTCTGACGACCTCCTTGCCGATGATATCGAATATTTGCTTGAACGAGGTGCCGGATTTTGGGATACTGTCCTGAAAGAGTTCCTGATAGATCCGTGAGAAGATGGCAAACCGGGTATTCTCGATCTGACAGTTGACGTAGATAGGAACGAGCGTGTCACCACTCTCACGGATCTTCTGGAAGAGCATTTTGATGGTCGTCGTCTTGCCGGTTCCCGGCGGGCCACGACAGATAGTATTGGACGGGCGCCCGCCCCGCATACCGGGTTTGACCTGCAGGGCCAGCTCTTCAAACTGGCTCTCGCGGAAGCTGAACTGGTCAGGAATGTAGTCGATCTCGAAGACGTCGGGATCCTTGAAGAGGGTCTCGTCCCAGCTCAGCAGATTTGGTCTCATGCTTCTCCTCACAGGTGGTACCGGTGATGGTTCTCTGCACCGGTATGTGTGTAATATATACTCTGCGCAGTACTCGTAGAAAAAGGCTATTTTTGGTCTTCCTGCAGGACATCAAGACATTTTTTGCAGAGCGAACGGTTGACGCAGAGCTGGCTGAGCTGTTCTTCAACGGCTGAGATCGGCACCCCGCAGGTCGAGCAGACCTGCAGCGGTTCGGATTCTTTAGACCCTTCAGTTTCTGCGACCACTGTTTTGCTGCTCTCTTCGCCACCCTGAGTGGTTTCGGGAGCATTTTCCGGCGCAATCTCTGCATCCGGTCCCGTTGCTCCGGCAAGCACCCGCTGGTAATAACGCTGAATCTGCCAGCGAACGCCGGGGTCGTTCTTCCCAAACCGGTTGAGAACCTCGCCGAGATAAGAAATGAGTTCTGCTGCGTCCGCATCGTCTGCCGTCTCACCCTCGACCTCGACCCGCAGATTTTCGTAATGCTCGAGGTTGACGGTGACTCCCACCGTAAGTTTTACTGGTTTTTTCACGCCCGGTCCCGTCCTGCTGTTACTGATTGTATCGGTAGCGCCTCATTTTAAGGTTGGCACACCAATCCTATACCCGAAGTCGTTTCGTCCCTCATCATACCCTGGGCAGATGATGATAGTTACCCCCACTGATTTGATGATGAAGCAGGAGGCTGATGCCCACTTTGATGAAGGACGTTTCAGACGCTTAGGATTGTCTTTTTTACGATAGTTTTTCACCTTCGTTTTGTACCTGTTTCTCCAGTATCCCGCAGCGTTATGCGGCCAGCATCTTCCGTTTCCCAACTTCGAAGAGCACAATGATAATAGCGCCGGCGACGGTGCAGACGGCGGCGATGGTACCAAACCCGCCCTCAATCCCGATTGTTCTCCAGAGCATGCGGGTCGAGCCCAGCATAAGACCGGTTAAGAGCGAGAGCATGACGGCGTGGTAGTGTCTGAGCAGATATTTGAGGGCCCGTGAAAAGAGCAAAAGCCCGGTGACGCCACCAATAATATAGGCTGCCATCTCCGGCAGCGAGAGTGCCTTCACGGCTGCGAGCAGGTATTCATACTGGTTGAAAAGGAGGGTGATATAGGCCCCGGAGATGCCGGGAAGAATCATCGCACAGAGCGCAATCATGCCCGTGAAAAAGAGCACCGGCAGGGAATGCCCCAGACTGGTAGGTGAGAGTCCGGCGATGAAAAAGCCGATTACAAACCCGGCAAGCACGGATAGCGTCGTCTTCCATGACCGATCCTCGGTCTCAACCTCAAGGAAGATGAGCACCGACGAGGCGATGATAAGACCAAAGAAGAATGAGTAGGTTCCGACGGCAAACTGTTCCAGCAGGAGCAGAATGAGGTGCGACATGGCAAGAGCAGCCACGCCGATACCGGCAACCAGCGTAATTAAAAAGAGCGGGTCAACGGCTTTGAAATCGTCAATAAGGGCGTCCTTATCCCACCGGATGAGGTGCAGAAGGGCACTGGGGCGGAAATTGCTGATGGCGGTTATCAGGCGTTCGTAGATGCCGGTGATGAGAGCGATGGTCCCGCCCGATACACCGGGGATGATGTCACAGATGCCCATGCAGAGGCCTTTTAAGAATATTGAGGCGGTGTCTGCCGGGAGGCGTCGTGCTGTCATTGCTATAGTATCCGGGAAGAATCCTGATAAGGATAGTGAAAGGGTGGCGGAAAAAGGAAAAGGGAGATGGTCTTCGGAAGGTCAGTTCCCCAGCATCAGGGGGAGCAGCTCTGTGCCCACCATCAGTCCGAATGAGCCGTTGATGGCTTCTTCTTCGGTATAGACGGTGGTCTCATCAGTTCCCAGACCGCGTATGGCAAAGGGAACCGGATCGCTGGTGTGGGTTTTTAACTGACAGGGTGTGGGGTGGTCGGGTAGGAGGGCGATGATGCCATCAACGTGTTCGAGAAGGTAGCCGACGGCTTCGTCGAGGTGTTCGATGGCTTTTATTTTCTCTTCGGGACTGCCGAGGTGGCC
>CAZBGM010000031.1:4574-7124 GCA_964491505.1 uncultured Methanomicrobiaceae archaeon
TTTGCCACCGCTCCAGGGCCAGATGCCGGTTGCAGGTGGTTTACCTGCTGCCAGGCGGGCGACGTTTACCGGATGGCCCGCGAAGACTTCCTCGGCGGTTGCCATCAGTGCCCGGAGGCGGTCTGCGTCGTCGCCGTTGGGCAGATACGCCGCTACGGGCTCATCAACGATGTCATGGGGTGGAGTTGTCACAGCACCGCCTGCATCGTGGAGAATGAGCAGGTGGCGGTAGCTGATGCCTGGATAGAAGACCGCGTCATCGCCGAGTGCTTCGTTGAGCGTCGCAAAAAGGTCAGCTCCTTCCTCTGAGGTGATGTGACCGGCAGAGAAATCTGCCATTATACCATTCTCAGTCGTGACCAGATTGCAGCGGTAGGCGGCAGCGCCTGGCGGGATGGCAACGTCCATGGAAATTGCCTCTAAGGGACCTCTGCCCGTGTAGCACGTCCGGGGGTCGCAGCCAAGCACCGAGAGGTTGGCGATGTCGCTGCCCGGCTCGAAACCGTTAGGTACAGTTGCAAGGAGTCCCATACGTCCTTCGCGGGCAACGCGGTCCATATTCGGGATGGTGGCGTAGGCGAGCGGCGTCTTCCCGCCCAGTGCCGGAATGGGCTCGTCGGCCATGCCGTCCCCGAGAATAATGAGATATTTCATGTTAGTGGTCGCCTCAGTCCTTTCTTTATGCTTCTTCCAGTTCCCTGATCAATGCCTGCGTTGCTGCACGCAGGGCGTCGCGGGAGGTTTCGCCGGGGGTCCAGCCATAATTTTTCAGTTTTTCCACCGAAAGCTGCATCTTCGGGACGTCGCCCACCCATCCGCGGTCACCGCCGGTGAAACGGTATTTGACGCCGGGAAGAGCCAATTCTTCCACAATCACGTCGGCGATATCTGCCACGCTAATCCAGTCTTCCGAGCCGATATTGAAGAAATTAAAGTTCTCGTGGGCGTGCTCTGTTGCAAAGAGCACAGCTTTCACACAGGCAGTGACCGAGAGGTAGGATTTCATCTGCGAACCATCGCCGAGGATTTCCAGTTCGGCTGGATTGTCTTTGAGCTTGTGGATGAAGTCCCAGATGATACCGTGGTTGCTCCGTTCGCCGATGATATTGGCAAACCGGAAGACCCAGGCCTTCAGCCCGAAGGTAGCGGCGTAGGCCGAGATCATGGCCTCGTTTGCAAGCTTGGCTCCGCCGTAGGTGGAGATGGGAATCATGGGTGCGTAGTCCTCAGGCGTCGGGATGACTGCTGCCTCCCCATAGACTGTGGAGGTCGACGTAAAGACGATCTCCGGCACCTGCTGGGTACGCATCGCCTCAAGCACGGCATTCGTTGCGTCTATATTGTTTCTCAGGACGGAACGGGGGTCGTTTGCGCTCGCACGCACGTCGGGGTCGGCAGCGATGTGGTAGATCCGCTGTGCTCCCTTGATTTGCTCCTGCCATCCCGCTTCACACAGGTCTGCCTGCAGGAAGGTGATACGACCGGCACTGATGTGGTCCTGAATATGGTCCGGGTTCCCGGTGCACAGATTATCGATGACGAGCACCCGGTCGCCCCGTGCCACGAGGGCGTCGACGAGGTGCGACCCGATAAATCCGGCTCCTCCGGTTACGACACAAAACATTGAGTAGTATGTTGTACGGATTCCCTCTTAGGGGTGATGGTTACGACAGGTGCTGGAGAAAAAAGAGGGAGGTTTTAGACGTTTGCAACTGCGGTAACGTAGCCACTGGCGTCCGGTGTAGTTCCTGTTGCTATCATGGTATCATCTTTGAGGATATCAACAAAGTAGATGTTGCCTTCCTCGATAGGCTTAAAGGAGGCGGTGAGTGAACCGGAGACCATACCAAGATCCATCGTTTGTGTGCCCATGCCGGACTCTGGTTGTGAGACGCCGTTGAGGATATATTGACCTTCCCAAGAACCGGGGGAAACTACCCGGATTTGAATGCTGCCCGGCACGGGGGTGGATGATGCAGAAACGATGTTAGTGCCACCTGAGGTGGTTCCGGCATCGCTGCTGGTGCTCCCACTGGTGGTACTTCCGCCACCTTCCGGAAGTGAGATGGCAGGAAGCCCTCCGGAGAGGAGGACAAAACCGATGATGGCAACCACAGCGACGATCACCACAGGAATGATAATCTTCTTTTTATCCATGCCAGCGCTTTCATCATGGTGTCCGAAAGGATCGGCATTCTTCGGTTTCCGCGGTGCCTTCTCTTTCTTCTGGCGTGGCTCGCGTGGTGCCTTCGGCGGTTTTGGAGGGCGTGGTGCTTTTACCTTCTTCTCCCGCGGTGCTTTCTCTTTTCTCTGTCTGGGTTCACGTGGAGCCCGTTCCCTTCGGCTACGGCTGTTTGCCGGAGGCTGCTGATAATAGCCCTGTTCATCAGCCATGGAAACAGGACGGGGGGGCTGACTCTGTGGAGCCTGTGGAGGATACCCCGGCTGCTGTGGCGGTGCCTGTCCAAACGGCGGGGCGGCGATCTGGTTCCCGCAGCGGTTGCAGAAGCGGGCTCCGGGAGGTAACTGATTGCCACAGGTGGGGCATAC
>CAZBGM010000031.1:7224-9448 GCA_964491505.1 uncultured Methanomicrobiaceae archaeon
GAGGGATTTACCAGATGGCGGAGTTCGCCGACCCAGCGGTCCCGTTCGTTCTCGCGTGAGCTGTCGGTCTGGTCAAAATGGAGGAGAAGGCGCCCCTCTTTACTGTCAGGCAGAGCAATTACGAGTTCGATGGCAGGGTTGCCCTTCTCGTCTGCTGAGGGCCTGAAGCGCTTCACACTGGTGAGCAGAAACTCCTTGCCCGTCGCTTCAAGGAAGGGGTCGATATCCTGGCCGAGCAGGATGCGGCGGTTGGTGAGCTGGCCATCAAAAACCGTCTCACGCACCCGTACGTTTGGCGACTCGGTGATCAGCTTCTCTCCGGGTTCAAGTGCAGGTTTTGGCATGAATCATCCTTATATTGTTCAATTGATTGATTACAGTTGTATATCTCAGATCTGTCAGGAAAATTCATAAATATATGGAAACTGCGCCGGTAAGGCTGAGGAGGAAAATGATAATTGCAATTTCTTTAAACAACGCCTGAAATGTTTATTCCACGCCCATTAACTCGAAAATGACAATCACATTTTCTCCAAATGTGCCTGAACCTATCGGTCCACGCACATTGTTTAACAAATATTATGCCCGCCGGTGACAAGACATCAGTAGACTTATGTACATCGGCATTGACCACGGAACGACAGCCCTGCGTTTTGCGGCAGGGGATCACCATTTTAAAATTTCCCGCACTGAGGCGAGAGACTTCTCGATAGAAGATCTGGGCCGGATTTGCCCGCTGGATGAAATAGATGGCATTGCGGTCTGCTATTCTATGGGTGACGGGATTGCGGCGATTACTGATATCCGCAAGGTTGAAAACCGGGGTGTGGTCTCACGCGAGGGCGCCGGGAAGCATATCGGCGGCGGCACGAAGGTCTATGATGAGGTCGAAGCCAGCGGGATTCCGGCGGTCGTGATTCCGGGCCTGCACCGGGGTTCCCCCACCGATCCACGGTTTAAGGTATACTCTCACCAGACCAGTCCCGAGAAACTGGGCATCGCCTTTGAAGTAATGCAGACGCTGGGGCCTGATTTCATCGTTGCCGATGTCAGTTCCAACACCGTTTCGCTCTTAGTCTCCAACGGGCGGGTCGTAGGTGCCTTCGATGCCTGCGTCTTTGCACCGGGCACCACCCACGGCGCACTCGATGTCGATGCAATTCGTGCGATTGACTGGGGGCAGTCATCGGCAAATGATGCTTTTTTGCATGCCGGGGTAGACGAAAACCTATCTGAAGAGGATCGCCTTCCCTCCCTGGCACTCTTCGCAGCAATGGAGTGTGCGGCGCTTAAACTGCTCAATCATGACGCTAAGGTAGCCCTTGCAGGGTCGAAGGGACCCGTGATAGCAGACGAGGTCCGGTCACTCTTAGGTGAAGAGATCTACGTCTATGATGAGTGGTGTGCGTCAAAAGGACTCTCAAAAATGGCTGAATATGTTTTTACAAAACGGGCGGGAGTACTGGGTCTTGACCTCGATCTGTAATTTAATATGTTTAATCATGTAAAATATAATGGGGATTTTCTTGAGAGAGTTACGAATTCATGGAAGAGGTGGCCAGGGTTCCGTTACTGCCGCCGAACTGATTGCCGTAGCTGCGTTTAAAAGCGGAGTCTACGCCCAGGCGTTCCCTGCCTTTGGTGTAGAACGCCGTGGAGCGCCGGTGCAGGCTTTTGTGCGGTTAAGTGACGAGAAGATCCGGCTACGAAGTCAGATTTACGAACCTGACTATGTCATTGTGCAGGACAGTACCTTAATCAAAGATGTTCCGGTCTTTTCCGGACTATCAGAGGGCGGTATTGCAATCATCAACTCAGAGAAGGCAGACGGCATCGAGGTGCCTGAAGGCGTGAAACTGATTGTGATTGATGCGATGTCGCTTGCTCTTGAGGTACTGGGTGTTCCTATCACAAACACAATTCTGATGGGTGCCTTCGCGGCAGCATCAGGAGAGATCGAGCTTTCCGCCATTGGTGAGGCAATCAACGAGCGGTTCAGCGGTTCACTTGCTGAGAAGAACGTGACAGCGGCTGCAAAGGCCTATGAGCTTGTGAAGGAGGGGCTGTAAATGGCACTTAATATTGGCTGTGCGGCACCGCCCGGCAAGTCACGGGACAACAAAACCGGCTCATGGCGAGTCTTTATGCCCGTTATCACGAAAGAAAAATGCACGATGTGTGGCAACTGCATTCTGCTTTGTCCGGAAGGATGTATTGTTGAGGT
>CAZBGM010000031.1:9548-15504 GCA_964491505.1 uncultured Methanomicrobiaceae archaeon
CCTGCGTGACTCCGGTTGGATTCAGCTCTATGCTGAGGACGTGCAGGAGATGAGCGATCTTCACTTCCTGGCCTACAAGGTCTCAGAGGATCACGACATTCTTCTGCCAAGCTTCGTCTGCTTTGACGGGTTTATTCTCTCGCATACCTACGAGCCGGTGGATATCCCGACCCAGGAAGAGGTCGATGCGTTCCTCGGCCCTTACAACGCCTACCAGATGCTGGATGCAAAAAATCCGATCTCAATGGGTATGTATGCGACACCGGACTACTATCTTGAATTCCGGTATGAGAACGACGCAGCGATGGTGCGTTCAGCAGAGGCACTTAAGGTGGCCGGAAAAGCGTTCGGCGAGCAGTTCGGACGTGACTACTCCGGTCTTGTGGAGTCCTATAAGATGGAAGATGCTGATGTCGCCTTTGTGGCACTCGGCTCTATCTGTGGAACAATAAAAGACGCTATCGACGAGATGCGTGAGAACGGCGTAAAGGCCGGACTTGTGAAGATTCGCTGTTACCGTCCGTTCCCGGCTGAGGAACTCCGCGCAGCACTTTCCGGTGTGGGAACTGTTGCTGTTCTTGAGAAGAATATCTCTCTTGGCTCTGCGATGAAAGGCGCCGTTGGCCCTGAAGTCAAGGATGCCATGGATGGCACCGGAACGGCAGTATTTAGCTACGTGGCAGGTCTGGGTGGTCGTGATATCCGGAAACGTGATGTTGCGGCGATTGCTGACCTTGCCCTGAAAGGTGAAGGAAATATGTTCTACGGTCTTCGTGAGGAGTTGATCTGAGATGGCTGACAAATCATGCGAACTGTTTGACGCCGGACACCGTGCCTGTGGTGGGTGTGGACCGGCGCTTGCAGCACGTCTTATCATGAAAGGGGCCGGAGCGAATACGATTGTCGTTGCTTCAACGGGATGTATGGAAGTCTTTTCCACACCATATCCGGAGACGGCATGGAAGGTGCCGTGGATTCACTCACTCTTTGAGAATGCAGCAGCGGTTGCTTCCGGTATCGACTCAGCTCTGAAAAAGCAGGGCAGGGACGAGCACATTGTCTGTATCTGTGGAGATGGTGCGACCTTTGACATCGGTATGCTCTGCATCTCAGGTGCCTTTGAACGGGGTCACAATATTACGTATATCTGCTATGACAATGAGGCGTATATGAACACGGGCATCCAGCGGTCCGGTGCAACACCCTACGACGCAGATACGACGACCAGTCCTGCCGGTAAAAATTCGACCGGTAATAAGACGAGGAAGAAGGACCTTCCGGCAATTCTTGCAGCACACGGTGCCCCGTATGTGGCGACTGCCTCAACGGCGTATCCAAACGACATCATAAATAAAGTAGATAAAGCAGTCAATATCGAAGGACCGTGTTATATCCAGATCCAGACGCCCTGCTGCACCGGATGGGGATTTGATGGTGCAAAGACGGTTGAGATTGGCAAGATGGCGATCGCCTCCGGTCTCTGGGTAAACTATGAGATGGAGAACGGCGTGGTTACCAAAGTCAAGAAACTCCCGATGCGAAGACCGGTCGAGGACTATCTGAAGACCCAGAAGCGGTTCCGCCACCTCTTCAGGCCGGAGAGAAATGAGGCCGAGATCGCAAAGATTCAGGCGATTGCAGATGCCAATGCTGAGAAGTTTGGTATTGATATGAATATCGAGAAAAAATAAACTGAATCTCAAATAATTTTATTATCGCCTTTTTCTTTTTTCCGCAGATTTCGATTATTCTTCGTATGCTTCTGAGTTCGATTTGTTTCAACAGATTATATTGGTCTTAATATCAGTAAAAAAAGGGAGCGATCCCATGTCCTGTTTGAGAAGGCAGGATCTGTTTCTTAGAATATGAAGAGGGAAGGTTACCGGCGTCTTCGCAACATAAAATACGGCAGCGCAAAGATGACCACCATCGCCAGCCAGAAGGTCCCAAATGCAAAAAGAATCGTCTCCTGCAGAATATCATAGAACCGCATCTGGGCAAACCGGACACGCTCCCAAGTGACGGTAACGCTGTCCCCATCTTCCTGTACCTGTCCGCCGGTGCTGATCTGGGCAAGCGCTTTATTCGAGATACTGAAGGTGTTCGGCAGATGCACGGTCACATTGTAGGGAGCATCAAAGAGCACTTCAAAGGTCCGGTCGGTCACCGGTGCCGAATAGGAGATAGTATAGTTGCCGGGAGGAACGCCGTAATAGCCCGATCCCTCATTGGTTGTTTCAATTGTTCCATTTTCGGCAGTGACCACGAGGTCGTCAGGACTGATGGGAATTGCCTCACCCATCATCCCCGGACCCGTTATACGAAACCGTCCGTTCTCCCCGACCGAGATTGCTGTGGTCGCGTTATATGAGGTGCCGTCGTCTGCTATCTGGTATTCTGCCAGAAGCGCCGCAACGGGCGGTGTCAGGCAGAACAGGAGGCAGAAAATCAGTGCAAGACAGAGAGCAGTGCTTCTTTTGTGGCGTCGATCTCGATTGGCGGGTTGCATTGTCTTATCACGGTCTCCGGGTCTTTCAGCAGATGGCCGGTTACGACACAGACAATCCGCTCGTCACGGTCGATTCGTCCTTCCTCAAGAAGTTTTTTGATGCCTGCCACAGATGCCGCTGATGCCGGCTCGACGCCGATGCCCTCTTTACGGGCGAGGTCACGTTGCATTGCAAGAATTTCCTCGTCGGTGACTGCCTCAGCGGTTCCACCGGTTGCACGGATTGCTGTGAGTGCCTTTTCAGCGTTTACCGGGGCACCGATGCGAATTGCGGTAGCAACCGTCTCCGGGTCTTTCTGGTTGATGAGTGGATTGAGGTTTTGTTCAATGGCGTCGACGACCGGGCGGGACCCCTGGGCCTGAATGCCGGTCATCATTGGCATATCCTCAGTGAAACCAAGTTCGATGAGTTCTCCGAGACCTTTGTGCACCGCTGAAATATTGCCCGCGTTACCGACCGGCAGCACTATCCTGTCCGGAACGGCGCCAAGCTGATCCACGATCTCGAAACCGATGGTTTTCTGGCCCTCCAGCCGGTACGGGTTGACGGAGTTTAACAGATAGATGCCTTCGGAGAGGCAGAGTTCGTGGACCATCTCAAGGGCCCGGTCGAAGTTGTCACGAACCGCGATAACCTTCGCGCCGTGCATTAGGGCCTGTGCAACCTTGCCAAGTGCCACATTACCTGCCGGGAGAAGGACAATCGCAGGCATGCCAGCCTTTGCTGCATACGCCGCAAGACTTGCCGAGGTATTCCCCGTGCTTGCGCAGGCCACGGTCTCCATCCCAAGCTGACGGGCCATTGAGACACCGACGGTCATGCCCCGGTCTTTGAAGGAACCGGTTGGGTTCATGCCTTCATGTTTGGCGTAGAGTTCTTTGATTCCCAGTTCCTCACCGATGCGGCGGAGATGGTAGAGAGGAGTCCCTCCTTCCTGCAGGGTGACGGGTTCACCTCTTACCGGCAGCAGTTCGCGATACCGCCAGACGGAGATGGGGCGTTTTTCCCAGTCCTTCTGTGTGAAGGTCATCGCATCAAGGTCGTAACTAACCTTGAGCAGGTGGTCGCACTTTGGGCACCGGTACAGGATCTCATCGGCGGAGTATTCTGCCTGACAATTGATACAGACGAGACGGTACATAATTGTTTTATGTATTTGCTTCTCTGGTACCTAAGATTACCTCCCGTCACCTTTACCTATCTTACCGATTATTATCATGCATGAAAACTGCGTATCCTTTTCTCTGTTCCGGCGTCTGGACCGAATCAGAGGATCAGGCCGATGTTCTCTACCCTTTTACCGGAAAAGCGGTGCATCGGGTATGCCGTGCAGGTTCTGAACATATCGAGGCGGCACTTGCTGGCGCGGTGCGTGGATTTCATACAACAAAGGAACTGAAGACCTGGGAAAAAACCCGCATCCTTGAAGGTATCATCGAAGGTCTCCGTGAGGAGCAGGAGACGCTTGCCCAGACAATTACGCTGGAATGTGGCAAACCAATTACACAGGCACGAGGGGAGATCGGCCGAACGATTCAGACGCTGGCAATCAGTGCTGAGGAGGGCCGGCGCATCGGCGGCGAAATTCTGCCCCTGGACTGGTCTGAGGCGGGTTCAGGCTATACTGCGTTTATCCACCGGGTGCCACGGGGGCCGGTGCTGGGAATTACGCCGTTTAACTTCCCTCTGAACCTTGCCTGTCACAAACTCGGTCCGGCGATTGCCGCCGGGAATCCTATTATCCTGAAACCATCTTCCCAGACGCCACGGACGGCCCTGATGCTTGGTGAATCGGTCCTTCAGGCTGGTATGCCACCGGAGGCAGTCAGCGTTCTTCCCTGCACGACGAGTCATGCCCAGGCGCTTGCCACCGACTCGCGGATTGCCTATGGGAGTTTCACCGGCAGCCCGGCAGTAGGATGGCATCTCAAAGCCTGCGCCGGTGCGACACCCATGGGTCTTGAACTGGGTGGCAACGCCGCGACAATCATCCATGACGATGCTGACCTTAAGCGTGCTGCGGAACGAATTGCCATCGGTGGTTTTGCGAACGCAGGGCAGGTCTGCATCTCAGTACAGCGGGTTTTTGTGCAGGAAACAGTCCAGAACGCGTTTTTGGATTTGCTCCTGCCGAAGGTCAAAGCGCTTCAGACAGGCGACCCGATGGATGCGAAGACCGATGTGGGGCCGATGATCTCACCATCTGCGGCAGCAATAGCTGATTCCAAAGTTAAAGAGGCAGTGGCTGATGGTGCAACGCTTCTTACCGGCGGGAGCGTGAAGGGGACCCTGTTCACTCCAACGGTGCTTGCACACACCCGCCCGGAGATGGCAGTGAATGCCACAGAGGTCTTTGCGCCGGTAGTTACGGTGACGCCGTACCGGGACTTTGCCGATGCAATTGCCTTGGCGAACGCTACGCCCTATGGTCTACAGATGGGTGTTTTTACGCATGACATCCGGCGGATACAGTATGCGGTGACCCACGCAGAGGTTGGGGGCCTGATTATCAACGATATCTCCACCTTTAGGGCGGATCATATGCCCTATGGCGGCGCAAAACATTCCGGCGCCGGAAAGGAAGGCCCGCGGTTTGCAATTGAGGAGATGACCGAACAGCGTCTGGTGGTCCTGAGGAGTTAGGATTTACCAGAAGGCATTGTGGCAGGCACGGGCAAAAAGGAACTGAAAGCAGGATGATAGACGATCCGGTGCAAAACTACGAAGAAGAACGAGAGGAACTTCTGGCACTGGTGGAAGAGCACCTTGTTGACCTTCATCGTTCAGAGGAAGATCTCCGTCGTCCCTATGGTACCGTCCATCAGGCACTCGTTCTTCTCTTTTTCTTGCTCTTAAACGGGGCAATCTGGATATTGTGGTCGGATTATATTGACCTCTGGATAGTCTCATCCTTTCTGTTTCTGATGCTCAATCCGTTCCTGCTCCTCATCCCCGAACACCTGAGGAGAAAGGAACACACAAAGCGCCGGACCCGCCATCGCATGAGGAAACTCTACCATGAAGTGAAAGGTGAGATTTCTTCTCATCTCGACGATATAATGCGGGAAAGCCGTTCTCTCTCAGAAATCGGGTGGAATATGTTCTTTGTGAACTTTCAGCCTCTGGTTCCCGGTATCATCCTGATTTTTTCCCTGAATATTGTTCTTGCTCTCTATGGTGCCTATGGGTCCGGAGTGATGAGCACCGGAAGTGTGGTGATGGTGCTGTTTCAGTCGGTTGCCATTATTATTTTTTATCTCATTATTCAGATTGTCAGGCCTTACTCGCCGGGATTTTTTGGCCTGTTACTGGACCTTCCGGGAGATTACCACCAACGAAAGGATCAGGGGTGGATTTCGGCTCTGAAATTTGTCTTTGCCGTCGCTTTTGTCATTGCTGCGGTAAGTTTCATTCTTGTTGCCGTCTTTCTGCTGCCCCGCTGGACG
>CAZBGM010000031.1:15604-16707 GCA_964491505.1 uncultured Methanomicrobiaceae archaeon
GCGATGGCAATGCAGCCGAGCAGGACGGCGGCACAGAGTATCCAGAGGAAAGGAGCTTTGTTCATAGGTTCTTTTTCCGGCTCTGATCTATATGTAGGTTTTGAAGAATAGTGAAATGGGAAAAGTTCGATGAAGTCTCGAATGGTGTCTAAGAAATCGTCTTGAGTTGCCGCTTTTTGGTGTATTTTCAGCCACCTTTATCCCCATTCAGGAAATAAATAGGAGATACAAGGTGAACATCTAACGTGAATAACCCGTCCGGCGGTGCAGGAGGTGCCGTGGTGCTACAATCTCCTGCGGTCCGCATCAAGTCACATCAGTTTAGCCTCACGCTCACCTCCCGTGAAGTTGTCTTCTCTCCCCTGAAAGATGGCTCAAAGCCGCTTGCGTATGGTTTTGAGCGAATACAGGGAGTTGAGCGGACCACGAATGAGTTCGGCGAACCGGCGATTGGTGTCTTTGCCCTCTCTTCAGGAGGGAAATCCGGCAGAATTGTGGTGACGTTTGAAGGCGTTGAGAATGCGCAGGCCGAGCGCGATCGTGTGCTGGCGACATTTGAGTCCATGGTTGGCGGCGCCAGTGGGGGTTACACTCCTGCACCCGCTCCGGCTCCGCGTTCTGCTGCTCCAATTCCAGCACCACAGCAACCAGTCTACCAGGAGGCTTCGCTGACGTATCGGCCTCCTCCACCGCCCCCCCCGCAGTATGCTCCGCCAGCGCCGTCCTATCAGGAACCGGCACCTCAGTATGCGCCACCCCAACCACAGTATGAGGCGCCGTCTGCCGGGAGCGGGTATGATTCGTATCCGTTGGACGGCGGGGTTGCGTCCCATGGGCTTGAAGCCTATCCCCTGAGTCTGAAAGAGAAGATAGTTGGATTTCTGAAGTATCCGTCTGAGACCTTTCAGGAAACGGCCGGAGAGTCATTGGGCCAAGGTCTGAAATATCTCATGCTAATGGCAGGGCTCTATTCTGTTGTCACCATTCTCGTTGCCGCAGTGCTCGCGAATATGCTTGCGCCTGATGTGGGAACCTTTGGAACCCTGCTCTCCGTCCCCGTTGACATGATTCTGATTATTGTCGAATTGTTGGTCTTCGTGGTG
>CAZBGM010000032.1:0-12417 GCA_964491505.1 uncultured Methanomicrobiaceae archaeon
TGCACTGATTGCAGACTTTGTTGTACAACATCAGAACAGAGCAGCTGAACTTAATACATATCTGGAAGATGCGGAAACAGAACGCAAAGCGAATAGCGCTGTACTTAAAGCTAATTTGAGACAATCTGTGTCTGACCTGAAGAATGCTGAAGTAATTCGTAAAGAAGATGCAGCAGAATACAGGGAAGAATTACAGAAAACAGTGTCTGACCTGAAAGATGCTTCTAATGCATTGATTGCAGACTTTGCTGTACAACATCAGAACAGAGCAGCTGAACTTGATGCATATCTGGAAGATGCGGAAACAGAACGCAAAGCAAATAGCGCTGTACTTAAAGCGGAAACAACTGAATTTGTCACCAATCTTAAAAACCAAATCGAAACTCTTCTCAATGATGATTCTACCGAACGAATTGCTATGCGGAGGGCATGGTCTGGAGAAAAAACGGTGATTGATCCTGTGATTCATGAATCCGTTGTTAAGAATGTTCCTGTGACAACTGAGATTGAACCAGAACCTGATGTTGAAGCTGAACCGGTTTCTATTGAAGAGACTACTGTTCAGTCCCTGCCCGAAATTCAGGTTGAGAGTGGAGGTAATGGAAACAGTCTGAATGAACCTGAAGTGTCTGTTCCCGATGAAATGTTTGAGTTAAAGTCCAAAATGCTGGAAATTGTTATTAGTTCAACTGATGGTATATCACTGACTGAAATTGGTGATAAGCTTGGTGTTGAATGGAGAAAACTCATCAGACCCGCAAGGGATCTCCTGGAAAATGAACAGGTAAAAAAGGTAGATGTCAACTACTTTCCGAAAGAGACTCAGGAGTAAGGACTTGAGAAAGGGGATGAAAAATACACATACAATTACATTTAATTATATTTTTACATCTTGCGAATAAAGGAACAAAGGAAACAACATGGCAAAAAGAATCCGAAAAGCTGACGATCTTGAAATGATCACTGTCATTTCACCGAAATCCCGCGGTGGTTTTATCGAAACTCCGATAGTAAAAGAACTTACTGATCGCAGCCTTCGATATATCAATGTAGGATACCCAGTACATTTGTGTGGGCCAACGGGTTGTGGGAAGACCACCCTTGCAATGCATATTGCAACTAAACTCGAACGGCCAGTGATATTAATTAACGGCGATGAAGAATTCAGCACCTCATCACTCATTGGTGGTGAGGTTGGGTTTAACAAAAAAAAAGTTGTAGATCGTTATGTATCCCGTGTCACAAAAGTAGAAGAATCATACCGGAAAAACTGGGTGGATGAACGTCTGACTGCTGCATGTAAGTATGGGTTTACTCTTGTCTACAATGAGTTTACCCGTTCAAGACCAGAAGCAAACAATGTTCTCTTATCGGTAATAGAAGAACGGATTCTTCCTCTGCCATCTAGTGCCTCCAGAAATACGAATGAAAGCTACATCAAAGTCCATCCTTCATTTTCTGCGATATTTACCAGCAATCCTGAGGAGTACGCCGGTGTATATCAGTCACAGGATGCTCTCAGTGATCGTATGATTACAATTAACATGAATTACTTTGACGAAAAAACAGAAACTGAGATAGTACAGGCAAAAAGTACGCTCAGTCCTGAAGATGCAGGAACTGTAGTTCGTCTGGTTCGTGGACTGAGGGATTCTGGTCTCTGTGAATTTACACCAACACTGCGTTCGTCAATTGTTATTGCCAGTGCGATAGATAATGTAGACGACCCATCATACAGACAGACCTGTATTGATGTGCTGGGTTCGAAGATCAGTAGTAACAATGGACATGATGCCACTGATGTAGAGACTATTCTTGATGAATTTATTGAGAAGGAGAAGATACAATGCAACAGATCACCTGCGCATACTGCAATGGTAAAGGAGTAGATCCCTTCCATCTTCTTTCAGACCTGTCCACTTGCCAGGTCTGTGGCGGAAGGGGTGAGGTAACGGTTTATGGTACAACGTCACCCTGTCCTTTCTGTACCGGTTCCGGTAAAGATCCACATCACCGGCTGACCTGTCCGGTTTGCCGGGGAAAAGGAGTTATAAGTACTCCAAAAAATTCCCAAATCTGTCCGGACTGCAATGGAACCGGAAAAACCCCGGGAAATGACCTGCCTTGTATCCGTTGTGGCGGAAAAGGCATAATCGAGGCAAAAAAATGAAGGTAAACGGACTGAAAAATATCAAAACACGACAGAATATAGTTACACTGCATGGGTACCTATGTCCTCTCTGTTTTGGTACAGGAGTCCATCCCAGGACACGACTTCGGTGTCCAAGATGTCATAATGCCCGCTCTGTCAGACCACTCAGGTTGTCGCTATGAAAAGTACCAGTGATATTACACCAAGTATTAAAAGCATCAGAGGACGACGACTGAGTTGTCGCACCTTTCAGACTGAAGATGAGATCGTCCGTGATCTTGAATCTGAATTTGGTGAAATTTGTGTTCCTCAGCTTGAAATCGATAAAATTTATGACAGAGAAACTAAACTATTACGACGAGCTCGTGCATCCAAAAAATCATTGATAAAAACATTTCAGCAGAGGAAAAAAGCCATAGTTATTCAGAATCTTATTGAGTATAGAAATTGTAAAAGCACTAACAATAATTGTGTCTCTCAACTGAACCGGAGACGACCTTCAACCTCGGGTGTAAAATATTCATCTTTAGGAAAATCTGGAAAAACGGTGGTCATCAATGAAATCGAGCTTGAGTACTAAGAAAAAAAATCCATCCGCTAGTCCCGGCACCAAAACGAAGTCAAAGTATTCCTACATCTACTGCATTGTCCCCGCAAACAATCATCAGGTAGAAAATCTTCAGATTGAAGGAGTTGAAGGTGGGCGTATCTACACTATTCCCGACACCGACTTCATCGCCATCGTTTCAGGGTCCGCTGAAAGAAAACACGAAATTCTGGATGACGGAGTAACACACCAGAAAGTCGTGGAAGCAGTCCAGGAAACCGGATCGGTTCTTCCGTTTGGATTCGGGCAGGTTGCCTCAGAACGTGAACTTCGAACATTTCTTAAACGAAGGCGCATTCAGATACAGATGCTTTTTAACAAATATAGCAATAAAAAACAACTCTCCCTTAAGGCGTACTGGAACATGGACGCTGTTCTTCAGGAAATTTATAACTCTGATGATAAGGTGAGAATCCTGAAAAAACAGATTGCAACGAAACCAGACGTAGTTGCACACAAACTGAAAATGGAACTTGGCGAGCGTATAGCAGCAGATCTTGAAGCTCTTGGATCAAAGATGGAGTCCTCGGTCTTCAAATCTCTGGATCAACTTGCCGAGAAGAGTAAGAAAAACAAAACCCTGAACAAAGAAATGTTCCTGAACGCGGTATTTCTCGTAGAAGACGAGAAAGAAAAGATGTTTGATGAAGTTGTCGACAACCTGGAACAGCAGTATGGCAAGAGTGTCAATCTGAAATACACAGTTTCAGCGCCATATGATTTCGTTGCCCTGAAAATTAAGTGATTGTTAAAGGACTGATGTTTAATGGTGTTAATTGTTGACGACATACTGAAAATACCTCTCACTCTGAGTATGAAAGTGCTGGAAGAGATCTCAAATCAGGTCGATGAAGAACTGCTGAACACTGAAGAAGCAGTGAGAAACAAAAGACTTGAAATTCAGTGGCAGTATGAAACCGGCCAGATGGAGAAAGAAGAGTGGGAAAGAACATCAGAATCCTTAAAACAAAGACTGCTTGAGATACGAGATGAGTAAAATGAATCTGAAAAAAATGATTAACAATGCAAAAACTGACATGGCAGAGATCACCGGATTTCCGGTAAATGCAGTTACCGGAACCGTCAGAAATGAAGAGACCGGTTTCTGGACTGTTGAAGTAGAACTTCTTGAAAGAACCGGCATACCGGATACCATGGATATGCTGGGGATTTATGAAGTATCAGTTGATGAAGCCGGTGCTATTACTGAGTATGTCCGAAAGGGGTTACGAAAACGCGGTGATAAGGACATTACCCCCATTGAAGAATACTAAAAAGATCACCCACCCACCACTTCCTTTCATCCCATTCCACCACACAGCACATCACATCACTTTCAATTCCATTCAACGAACATCGGGTAACAGAAATGACAAAAAAGAATGAAAAGCATCCCATACCCGTTACAGACGCAGGCGTGGTATTCAGCGGTCTTTTAAAAGGTCTTGGAAATTTTATGCAGACTGTCTCTGAGGTTCTTGACGAAGATGAACCGGGAAATGGAATCCATAAATCCGGTGAATTTTCATTAGAGAGATCAAACCAGGCACACAGTCTTTATGGCGTCAGACTCAATATGAATGAAAGTGGTCTGCCAAAGATTGAACAATTTGGAACCGTACCGGGATCAGATCTCCGTGAACCGGTTGTTGATGTATTTGATGAAGAAAGCATCATCAGAATAATTGCAGAGATGCCCGGCATTGAGGGAGATGATGTAAAGACAGACCTGGAAGAGAACGTCCTTACCCTCAGAGCAGAACGAAACGATCGGAAATATGCAACAGAGATAACAATCCCGGCGCCGGTAAAAGACACCATAAAGATCTCCTGTCGAACCGGTCTTGTCGAGATTGAACTGGAAAAAATATAATCACATTTATCCGGTGGATGAAACAAAGAAACTATTCCGGAGATATCAGGAGATAATAAATGGCAATGGAAGCAACAAAAGACGGTCCGGCATCACTTGTGGACGTAATCGACAGAATCCTTGACAAGGGTCTTGTCATCAACGCAGATATCTGTGTGTCAGTTGCCGGGGTTGAACTTCTTGGCATCAAAGTCCGTGCTGCTCTCGCATCTTTTGAGACGGCAGCAAAATACGGACTTGAATTTCCAAGCGGAACAAATCTTGAAAATTCGGCGTGGGCAGAAGCAGAAATTGTGAAGGAAGAATGCCCTCAGTGCGGCAAAAGAGTTCCCCTTGATGAACTGCTGAACGAGCGCTGTCCGTGGTGTGGATGGGTCAGTGCCAAGGCAAAAAACACCCTGCCTGAATTTGATGAGATTACGGTAAGATAACGCCGATACAAAGATCATTATTATGGACGCGATACGCGAGAAAAACGCAACCCTTGTGGATCTGCTGGACCGGGTTCTGGATAAAGGACTGGTTCTGAGTGCAGATTTGATTATCTCGGTATCAGGTATCCCTCTGATTGGCCTTAATTTACGGGCCGCTATCGCTGGTATTGACACAATGCTTGAATATGGGATGTGGAATAACTGGGACGAGGCACAGCGTATTTCAGCGACCAAAGAGCATCAGCGATTATTATTAGATCGCTGCCTCTCAGAGAAAGATGCCGGAGATAACATTCTGCTGGAAACGTTTGGTTCCTACTGGCATCATGACGGTATATATAATGCCTGGAGACCGGGACAGGTCATTCTTACCGGGAAAGGTCTTAAAATCTCACGGAAAGTACCCTTTGAGATTCTTTTTTCCGCAGACTATGGGGATATTGACGGGATTGCAACAGAGACCGGCACCAATACCGGAGGAGAAGAAACCGAGTATTACAGTTTTTTCTTAAAAGACGGAGCCGTTGCAAAAATACATGTCACTGATCAGTCATGTGGCCTTATTGAAATGTGCCGGGATGAAATGAAACGTGCAGGGTATACCTGCAAAACATTTCAGCCCCAGTCAGATACTCCGGCAGACATTGTCCTTGCAAAGAACGAAAAAGTATTGTGCCAGGTTCCTATGTGGCATCTGGCAGAAGGGAGTAGTGTATCCGCAGAATCAGGTGATATCTGGAAACCCGGCCGGATATATGTAACCTCAGAACAGTTGATCTGGCATTATGCATTTGATGAATATTATCGTTCTGTTACCAGACTGGATGCAATACGTGACGTAACCATAACAGTGGAAAAGATCAGTACGCTGCTGAAATCGAAAGAACTGTTAAATGTCACATGCCGGGACGGAACCCGTTTACTCTTCTCCGGTAACCAGGGACTGGTTCCACAGGTAGCAGATGCCCTGCACAATCTTCTCCCTGAAACTGTTGACCGGGATTCGGACCAAACGGTTTCCGGACCTGAAATAGCGGTCCGGATCTGATATTGTTATCATTGGAGAGTCGGGAGTCTTTTACAATGAAAAAGCTTCACCAGTCAAAGGAAAATAACATCGTCTTTCCTGACCTGTCTATGCTTGATGAGATTCAGTCCGGTTCGACAAAACTGATGCTCTTTGGTGGCAAGGGCGGCGTCGGAAAGACATCCTGTGCAGCAGCAACAGCGCTTTCTCTCTCGATGAAAGGCAATAAAATACTCCTTGTCTCAAGTGATCCTGCCCCGTCACTCTCTGATATTTTTCAACAGGATCTCAGTCAGGAAGTAACAAAAATTTCTGAAGATCTCTATGCCATTGAAATTAATCCGCAACAGTTTATCGATGATTTCAGAGAGTATTATGGTACAGCTGTTTTTAACCTGTTGTCATCTGTTATACCGGTAAAAAAAGAAGATGTGGATGTAATTCCTGACGAGATAATGCCCGGTCTGGATGAACTCATGGCAATGGAATACCTGATGGTGAGCATGACAAAAGGGTACGATATCATTGTCTGGGATACTGCTCCAACAGGCCATACACTGCGTCTTCTTCATCTTCCGGTCACTCTTGAACACTATGCAACCGGCGGAATGAAACTTCATGACCGGATTGCCGGTACTTTAACGACAATACAGACGTGGTTTGACAAAGACACATCTCATGACACAATTCAGGAGACCCTGTCTGAAATCCGGCAGTCTGCTGAAGTTATACAATCCATCCTTTCAGACAATAGCCGGACAGAATTTGTACCGGTTGTCATTCCTGAATCACTGGCACTCCACCAGACCAGCCGACTAATAGATGCTCTTGATGAGTATGGTATCAGCATCAGACGTATGATCATAAACGGCATTGTTCCGGAAAATGACTGTCCGTTCTGTATGTCCCGACGAAGAATGCAGCAGCAGTACATCGACCGGTTCCACGAAACGTATGATCACAGATTAACGATCTCTGAGATGCCACTTTTTCCCGAAGAGATCTGTGGAAAAACGGTGCTCTTACAGTATGCCCAACTGCTTTGTGGGAAGTGAAAGAATGAAAAGCAACCTTTCAGTACATCACAAGAAATCCAAACGGAAAAAAAACCTGTCTCTGCTTCAGGTCATCTCATCGGTAGAACCGACGATTACCATTGAGGATAAAACTGAGGAGATAAATCCATCACAGCTTTCTGTACCATTTTTGCATACAAAAGAAGCAGATATTGGCATAGCAAATATCGAGGGAAAAAAATCTGTGTATCTCAGACTCTTTTTTGAGGGCTAGCAGGAATTATCATGACAGAAAAAATGATAAAAACAGAAGCAGAAGGAGAAGGACCCATTCCGGATAAAATGCAGGTATTCCTGGAGAGTCTGGATAATCAAAGCCGATCAATAGTTACCTCTCTCTCCCATCGGAACCATGCAAGTATTGATGAACTGGCGTTTGAAACCGGTATTCCTCATCATGAAGTTCTCAGACGCATGAATGAGGTCATTATTCCACAATCCAGAAAAATACTGGCAAAACATGCCGTCAGGTTTGAAAAATCCCGGATTGACCCGGTAACCGGAGAGAATGTCATATTTTCATGGTGGATTGATAAGAATATACCATTATATCTGAATAATATTGAAGTTTTTGACGATACTCATTCTGTACTGCTCATCGCAGAAGTTCCCGGTCTTACTCTCTCTGAACCGTTCAGTAGTCGGATTCATTATCGAAACGGCGTATTACAGATTGAACTTTTCAAAGAAAGCGAAACGATAACGACATCTTATCCCGAAGATAAGGAGTAATATGACAGCAGGTAACAGAGGTAATCAGAACATGAGACGAAAACAGAGTAACAATGTGAAATTATTGTCACGATATCGTTATATCTATTGTCTGATCGAGAGCCGGAAAAAATGTTATCTGCAATGTAGTGGCGTTGGTGGTGCCGGAATCAGCATGGTTCATTTTAAGGATCTTGCAGCAGTTGTATCTGAAGCCACGAATGAAAAATATGAGATACTTGATGAAGGCGTGTCTCATGAAAAAGTCGTGGAGACCATTCAGAAGAATTATTGTGTCCTGCCAATGGGATTTGGTCAGATTACGACTGAACAGGACATCAAAGGATTTCTGAACAAGAATTATTCCCATCTCAAACGTCTCTTCAGTGAACTGGAAGGCAAAACAGAACTGAGCCTGAAAGTCATGCTGAAGATGGATAATCTGTTACAGGATATCACCGCATCAGATCGCAAAATAAACCATCTGCAACAGAAAATTGCATCAGAGTCTGAAGATGCAGCGTATTATGATAAAATTGAGATGGGAAAACTGGTGGAAGATCAGGTGAAAAAAACAGGAGATAGGATCACCTCCGATATTATCCGGGAATTACAGACGCATTCTGAGAAGTACTGCAAAAATCAGAATCTGACCGAAGAGATGATTCTGAATGGGGTTTTTCTTGTAAAAAAAGAGAACGAACCTGCATTTGACCGGGCAGTCGATGCGATCGAGGAAAAATATGGAGATCGTGTAGAGATAAGATACGTAACTTCTCCTCCGTATGATTTTGCGGACCTGCGAATCAGGAGATGAATATGGTTTTATCAGATGGATTATCCGGAAACCGTTTCTGGTATCGCGGCGGCAGATGTGGATTCATAAACCAAAAAAACGAGAGGAGGTTACATTATGACTGAAGAAGAAAAAAACCACGAGGAAAGTATCGTTGAAGAGACCATTGAGAACCTGATTCCCGGCCTGGGCAAAGTTGTCAAACATCTTAAGAACCAGTCTCCGGAATTTCAGAAACGTATTGATGAGACTGATAAGGAGATCAGAGAGCGTCTGGCAAAAGGCGAATCATCTCAGCCAAAGGTATCTTACAATTATAGTGTCCGGACGCTTGCCGGACAGCAGGGGCGACAGAGCCCACAGGGAATGCGTTCAGTAAAGAAAGCAGAGAAACCCAAAATTTCTGAACCTATTGTGGATGTCTTTGAGGAAGAGGATGCCATACGGATCATCGCTGAACTTCCGGGCATCAGAGAGGAAGATATCCGGGTGACGAAAGATGACCGAAAACTGACTATTGAGGCGGAATACGGGAAAAAGAAATATCGTAAAGAGATCCCGTTACCGTATCCGGCTGAAGAATCCAGCCGGAGATATCAGAACGGTATTCTGGAAATTGAGATGAAAAAGAATGGTTCTTGAGATCAACGAGGACAACCTGAAACATGGGTTACTCGGACTGGTGCTGGCCATTGTGGAGATTGTACGGGACGCCCTGAACCTTCAGGCCATGAGGAGGATGGAATCCGGCCTTCTTACAGAAGAAGAGATGGAACGGCTCGGAAAGGCACTGATGGAACTTGACATCGCCATCGAAGAGATCAAAGCAGAGCAGGGGATTGTGGAATCGGTAAAGTCGGTCCGTGACGGACTGGATGAAATAGTCGATGATGTTCTTGACAGAATCATAAACCCTGAACGCTGGGCAGAGGAAGAAGGACAATCTATAGAATAAGTGACATCGATGACAGACGAGTGTATTTTTAAAAAATTAATCAGGGAACTCATTCACGAAGAGATGGACCGGATTTGTGAGGAGTTTAAACCGATTATCAGAGAAATGGTTGCGGAGGAATATGAACGCCGGATTCTGGAGAGGTTAAAACCAGTTATCAGGGAGATGATTGCGGAGGAATATGATCGCCGGTCTCCGGAGATTCCCGATAAAACCATTTCGGAAATGAACGCCGCCCCTCCACCACCAGATCCCGGTGTGGAACGTCTGCCGGAGAAACCGGAGCCGGAAAATATTCCTGGAACAGTGCCGGAAGATGCTCCGGGATTAGTCCCTGCTCAGGAAAGTATGCCGGGACCTATTCCTGAGACGGAAAATAACCGGATACCACCACCCATACCCGAAAATGATAGTGCTATACAATACAATACCCCGGATGAATCTGAGGGCCTGTATATCTATGGCATTATTGATTCACCAGCAGACATTCGTCTGGGCGATATCGGGATTGATGGTGCCGGGACATATACGATTCCATTCCGGGATATTTCTGCAATTGTGCACCAGTGTCCGGCAAAACCATATCAGAGTGAAGATACCGAGACAGTGAATACCTGGGTTGCCAGTCATCAGAATGTGCTGGATATTGTATCAGAACAATTTGGTATGGTTCTTCCGTTTGGATTTGATACGATTATCACCTCAAACGGGACTGAGAGCACCGGGGAGGTCTTCCAAAACTGGATTACAGAAGAATATGAACGGCTTCGTAACAAACTCGACCGAATCCATGGAAAGAAAGAATACGGCGTTCAGGTATTCTATCACCCATCCACCATGAGTGATAAAGTGCTCACAGACAGTGATGTGATCCGGTCATTAAAGGAAGAGATGGAGTCAAAAGGTCCCGGCGTTGCCTACATGTATCGGAAAAAGATTGAACAGGCAGTAGAACAGGAGATGTCAGTCCTGGTCGATGCTGAATTCAACGATATGTTCGGACAGATTACCGGTTTATCTGATGATACCAAAGCTGAGAAAGTAAAACGAACCGGGGAGAAGGATAAGGTGATGATGATGAACCTGTCCTGTCTGGTTACAGACGAACATTATCCTGAACTTGGAGACGTCCTGGAGATAATGAATGACAGGAAAGAATATTCGGTGCGGTTTACCGGCCCGTGGCCACCGTATTCGTTTGTATAGGCTGAGTAATGGCGGCTTTTTAGACCCCAAATGAATTGATAATTCTGGCAACAAGAATCACAGCGGGTTTTCCCCTGACGGTTATGAGTTTTGCCTTATTGTCACAATATATTTTTTTGTTGTTTTTCGAGAGGTAAATCATTTCAAATTGTGCTTTATTTGTTGCGCGGAATTGATCATTAATATACTGAAAGTCAGAGTCGCAATTCTCATCAATGAAATCTCTGTGATTCTTTGCAATAAACTCTTCACGGGTATACTCAAGCATTTCAAGTGTAGCGTCATTGACTTCAATCAATTTATCCAGATGACCATTGTTAAATTCAAAAAGAACGATGGCATCACTTACGCCATTGAATATCATTCTGAATTTTTTTTCATTTTCACGAAGCAAATTCTCCATTTTTTTGTCATGGGTGATGTCATGAATCGTTTCTATGACTCCGGTCATAGCACCACTGGTATCATAGAGTGGAGCACATATCGCTCTTATAAATTTCTCTTCCGAATTCTGAGAAATGGACGTCTTGACTTCAATCGTGTCACCGTTGATTAAATAATTATCATAATCGGAACCGATGGTACTGAGATCTCCTGAAAGAATATAGGAGGTAAGTACCGGGTGTTCATTTGGATATAATGAAGAAATTGTTTCCTTAGCGCAAGCACCTTTAACATTCTGTTTTGTAAGGCCGAAAAATTGTTCTGCTTTTTTGTTCCACTGACAGATTTTTCCGTCTTTGTCTGCAACAAGCGTGGCATCCGGTAAAAAATCGATGATAGCATTGAGGGTATTATTGGTTTCCTTTATTTTGATGATATTACGCTGATTTTCGACCAGTATTTTGATCTGTTTAATGAGTGAAGCAAATTTTGCTTTAAAATCACCGCTTTTTTCCACATAGTAATCTGCACCATTGTTGAGCGCTTCAATGACGACTTTTTCCTCTCCCTGACCTGTCAGGATGATAAATGGAATTGAAGGGTAAAGTATGCGTACCTGTTTGAGAAAAGCAATTCCGTTCATTTCAGGCATCTTATAGTCAGAGATAATAGCATCGAATTGATATTCTGCCATTTTTCTGAATGCTTCTTTTGCTGACTGAACAGAGGTAGTGTGAAACTCTTTATATCTTTCAAGAAGACGGTTAATAGCCTCACGGATTATAGGTTCATCATCTACTATCAATAATTCAATCATAACAGAATTTTTCCTCTTTAGTAATGCCTACACTTAGAGTTAATATAACACTTGTGAATTGTTAATACTACCTCAAATACGGGAGAAAATCGAAGAAGAAAACAGGGAGAAGGAGGTTCCGGTCTGCAATGGGGGATAAAGGGAACAGACGGATTGCCGGCTGCCACCCCACTCGTATCTCTTCTTTCAGTCGGACAGGTGTATATCCAGTGATATCCGGATCATATTCTGATTACAAATCCGGGCGGTTTTCCTGAGGGGATGACGAAGGGATGTGGGCAAGGATTGCATTGAAGTAACCGCTGCTTCTGCTCACTCGCACATGTGGCTGCCGGCGAGAAGGAGAGAGCGGTATTGGTGAGATTGGTATGATTTTGAA
>CAZBGM010000032.1:12517-16346 GCA_964491505.1 uncultured Methanomicrobiaceae archaeon
GTGGCTGCCGGCGAGAAGGAGAGAGCGGTATTGGTGAGATTGGTATGATTTTGAATGAGATATGAGGCGAAATATCGATTAGGACGGAAATGGATGCTTTAAAAAAGTGGAATTAATTACTATCATTTCATTTTAACTCTCAAATCGTGTATAACTATATATTGTCTCATCTAATTAGAAAAGTAAGTATGAAAATCGAGGCGCGAATCGATCTTCTCAAAGAAAAAGTTCTTGAGGATGATTTCCTGAAAGGGAGGGGGCTTGGGAATGAAATTCCGTTCTGGATATTTGATTATCCACTGGAACATGAATTATTCATTCGCACCTCTGTCGACAGGCTGGTACAGACGCCAAAGAAAAATTCAGTTCACGTTCTTGTGATTGATCTTTACGCATTATGCCTGAAAAATCTCGAAAATAAAATATCATATGATAAAATATCAGAATTTGAACTGAGCAAGGGTTCGGATAAATTATTAGAGAAGCTCAGAATTACCCTGAAACCTAAAAATGTTAAATATTCAATCAGTGAACAAATTGCTTCAGAAGTAAATCTCAGTATGGTTTTCCTTACCGGTATCGGTAAAGCCTGGCCTTTGATTCGGTCACATTCTGTTCTGAATAATCTCCAGCCGATAATGGGCAATATACCCCTTGTTGCCTTTTATCCGGGAGAGTACGACAATCATGAACTGAGTCTTTTTGGAAAGTTTAAGGATGCTAATTATTACCGGGCGTTTCAGCTCATAAACGACAGGGAAACCTAACTGGAGGGAAAATATGTTAGATACAAAAATGCAGGATTTGTTTCAGAACGACATTCGACGGGAAATTAACGGCGTTATCAAAGTCGATCAGGACGATGAAAAGAACGTCTATACAGAACTGGATGAATCTGTGGTAACAAAAGAATCGCTAAAACATATTGACCAGTTCTTTCAGCGATACCTCAGATCCACAACAACACCCACCGATAAAACAGGCGTGTGGATCTCCGGGGATTTCGGTTCCGGAAAGTTACATTTTCTCAAAATTCTGTCGTATCTGATGGAGGCTCAATGAGCCTTCCCATTGCTCAGATTCTCACGATGCCGGAAGGCAAAACACTGGAGTTCAAACGCGATCTCTCTTCGCCGAAGAACATAATCAAGACACTGGTTGCGTTCTCCAACACTGCCGGAGGACGCCTTCTGATTGGTGTGGAGGACGGTTCACATGAAATTTCCGGCGTAGAAAACCCACTGGATGAGGAAGAGCGTCTGTGCAGTCTGATAGCTGATTCTATCCGGCCACGTCTTGTGCCGAATGTGGAGCTTCTTGCTGTCGGTGAGAAGACTCTTCTGGGCGTTGAGGTGTATCCGAGTGGTTCCCGGCCCCACTGGGTAAAAAAGGAAGGACAGGCCGATGGTGTGTATGTCAGGCTTGGTTCTACCAACCGAAAGGCCGACCCGGAACTTATCTCTGAGCTTCAGAGGAGTGCGTCCGGTGTTTCATATGATGAGATGCCGGTGCCGGATCTCTCCGGTGATGATCTTGATCTTGAGGCTGCTCAGAAAAATTTCAGGGGGGTCCGGGAGTTAAGCGAAGAGGAGTTAGTAACCCTTAAATTTCTGACACGGGTGCAGGGTAATCTTGTGCCGACCAGAGGCGCCATGCTTCTGTATGGAAAGAAGAGGGATTTTTATTTCCCGGATGCCTGGATTCAGTGCGGGAGGTTTATGGGAACGGATAAGGCATACATCTTCGACCATATTGATATCAACGAGAATCTTCCGGACGCTGTTGAGAGTGTGATGCTTTTTCTGAAGAAACATGCCTTCAGAGGTGCTGACTTCTCTGAAATCCGGCGAAAGGATGTCTGGAGTATTCCCCTTACGATTCTTCGTGAGGCTCTGATTAACGCCATTGTTCATGCGGATTATTCCCAGAAGGGGGCACCCATCCGGGTCTCTTTCTTTGATGACCGGATAGAGATCGAAAATCCCGGCATTCTTCTTCCCGGCATGACGATTGAGGATGTGAAGCAGGGCGTTTCAAAGATCAGAAACCGTGTGATTGCCCGTGTTTTTCGTGAGCTTGATTTGATTGAGCAGTGGGGAAGTGGGTTTCGCCGGATTCTGAAAGAGGCGGAGGAACTGAATCTGCCTGAGCCGGTGATGGAAGAGATCGGGATGAGGGTTCGGGTTACTGTTTTTCTGGCGGAGGCTATAGAGCTTCAGTTGGATCAGGAATCTGACAGGGACCAGGACGGGACCCAGTCACCGACCCAGTCACCGACCCAGTCACCGACCCAGTCTGATGATTCTGTTCAGAAGTTGTTGCTGGCACTTGTTGACGGGGATAAATCCTCAGGGACGTTACGAAACATTCTGAATCTCAAGCACCGTCAGACGTTCCGGGACAATTATCTGCATCCTGCTCTGAAACACGATTATATTGAAATGACAATCCCGGATAAACCCATGAGCAGCAAGCAGAAATACCGCCTGACTGAAAAAGGCCGGGCGTTTCTGGCCGGAGATCAGGAGGGAGTACATGAATCCTGATACAGATGAGAACCGGGACAGTATCCTGAATGAAAATAATCCTGACAGCAGCACACTTTTTGATCGTGTGGTTTCTATCATTGAGCAGGCCAGAGCAAACACGGTCAGGGCAATCAATTCCAATATGGTCGTATCCTACTGGCTTATCGGAAGGGAAATTGTAGAAGATATTCAGGCGGGCAGGGAACGTGCTGATTATGGAAGACAAACAACTGAAGAACTTTCAGAAAATCTAACCCGGCACTATGGGAAAGGATTTTCAGCTGCAAATCTCAGACTTTTCCGTAAATTTTACCTTGAATATTCTGATCGCAGTATTGATGATTCCCGGCAAAACAATCCAGTGACTCATTCTCTGTCATCTTCCGAAAAAACCGGGAGGGCGTATGATTCGGCAACCTTTATTAATGATGAATTTGTTACCCAGCGGGTACAAAATTCAAAAGGATACCCTTTGGGTGCTCTATTCGATGATGGCGAACTGAATGTTGGTTTAAATCCCCGGCTAAGCTGGTCACATTATCGTGCATTAATGCGTGTGAAAAAAAAGGACGCACGATTATTTTATGAACAGGAAACCGCAGAATGTTCCTGGGATAGACGGACATTAGAACGGCATATCCGTTCACAGTATTATGAACGAATGCTAAAAAGTCAGCAACCGGAAGATCTGCGAAAATCCGGTCGTGAAATGACTCTCTCTACATCAATAGCTATTGATTCATTAAAAGATCCGTATGTTCTGGAGTTTCTTGATCTGCCGGAGATCTCAGTTCTCCATGAAAGTCATCTGGAAGCTGCAATTATTACCCATCTCCAGTCCTTTTTGATGGAACTGGGCAAGGGTTTTGCATTTGTGGGAAGGCAGAAGAGAATGCGTTTTGCTGATACCGATCTCTACGTTGATCTGGTCTTTTACAATTGTATTCTGAAATGTTATCTGCTCGTTGATCTTAAGATGGGAGAACTTTCCTACAGGGATGTGGGGCAGATGGATGGTTATGTACGAATGTTTGATGATCTCTACATAGCTGAAGATGACAATCCCACAATCGGGCTGATTCTCTGCACTGACAAAAATGATGCAGTTGCCCGGTACTCGGTTCTGAGTGAGCGGAAACAGATTTTTGCTTCTAAATATATGCTATATCTGCCAACTGAAGAAGAACTGGCAACTGAGCTTCGTCGTGAACGCTGTCTGATTGAGGAGAGGTTAAATGATGAAAAAAATCGCGGGGAAGGATTAACCGGGGATGAGGATGAATGAAACTGAGTGAAATCAG
>CAZBGM010000033.1:0-15782 GCA_964491505.1 uncultured Methanomicrobiaceae archaeon
AATTTTTTTCCCCTGTACAATACCGGAGACATCTGCCTGCATTCCAGCCGGTAATTCCCGGTCCAGAAGATACCAAGTTGAGCCATCATCCAGAGTGCACCCCATACTGGTTGGTATGACCGTGCCGGAGAAATGTATTTCTTCAGCCTGTCCTTCAGCATATGAAATAGCCCCCTGCCATCCCACATGAAGTTCTATGGGGTGGAAACGTCCGTTTTTTCCCCTGCCATGAATAATCTCAACCTGATCACCGGGACGCCAGGGTAACTCAGCGGCATCACCCCATATGACAAGTGGCAGAGAACCGGAATCATCTCGAATAACCGCATTTCTCACAGAAGCAGGTGTGCCTTTTCGTGTCATAAAACGACGGGATTCCTGGAGATCAATTAGTTCACCCCGAACAAGAACCGCCGATCCTTCGGTGACATCTTTGACCGGCATATAGGGGACTGAAATTTCACTATCCGACAGAACCAGCGTTGCTTTATCGCCAAAGGAGTACGCAACAGAACCATCACGCAATGATTCACTGGCACCGGCAATCTGTACGACATCTCCTTTGTGGACACCTTCAATGAGAGCGGGTTCCCAGCAGACAAATGGCGCCGTTCCCTCCTCAGTACCAAAAATACCCCGGACCATTTCCCCCGAACTTCCATCACGCCGGGAGTACGTCCTGACATCTTCGAGGTGAAGGATTTTTCCCAGTAGTAACGGACAGTCTCCGGGGACTTTCACCTCCTCACGGGTCTGTAAAGTGACGGCCGTCATCTGCAAATCCTGCACCTGCACCTCAGAACCATTCTTCATCTGTCCGACAATCTCAAGCACATCACCAACAGAAAGTTCCTCAGTCACCATTGCCCGTTCGTCCCAGAGGACCAGAGTTGTTTCTCCCGAATCGTCACCAACATAGACACGGGCTACCTGTCCTTTCGTTTTGTCTTCGCGATCAAACTGCTTTGGTTCAGAATAACTGAGCACCTTTCCAAAAAAAGAGACAAGACGACTGGAGGTACTGGCCAGATTGCGAATCTTCAGATGCTGTCGTCCGAAATTTCTGACGACCAGCATCGAAGCAGTCCGTTCATCAAGCATACTTCCAGTCCCATCAACCGTCTCCTGTACCTTAACCTCGTACTCCTCCCAGCTGATCAGATCATCTACCAGAGCGTAATGGGCTCGCATGAACGGTTCAGACTCCTCAGTTGAGCCAGGGCAACGATTCCATCGTATCCACGATGTCGATTACTGTCTCATGCCGGCGCATAAAGGCAGACTGATCACCCTTAACCATGACTTCACCACACCGTGGGCGGGCATTATACTGTGAAGACATCGAAAAACCATACGCACCGGCATCAAGAATCACAAGGACGTCTCCGGCCTGTACAGTGGGGAGGTCACGGTCGTCAGCGATGATGTCACCGGTTTCACAGATGGGCCCGGTGACCGTGACAGTTTCTGTATCTACCGCATCTGCACGGTGCGCCACAATAATCTCGTGGTAGGAGTCGTACATTGCCGGGCGAAGGAGCAGATTGAATCCTGCATCAACATTCACAAACTTCTTGTGAGAATTTTTCACTGAATTCACGCCTGTTAAGAGAACAGTAGAGTCTCCCAAGAGGAAGCGACCAGGCTCAACCCAGATAGCCGGACTAATATTATATTTTTTAAATCCTTCAAGAAATACTGGCATGACAACATCAGCCCACTCTTCAGGCGTTGGTGCTGTCTCGTCAGCGCTTCGGTGATAGGGAATACCAAGGCCACCGCCGATATCAAGGAACTTCAGATTAACACCGATACCAACCAGCTCTTTGGCAACTTCCACCATCACTTCAGCAGCCTTTGCAAAGGGTTCTGTTTCCAGAATCTGCGATCCGATATGGCAGTGCATTCCCACAGGTTCAAGATTACTACAGGCAAGCGCAGCACGATATGCATCAAGAATCTGTTCAGCCGGAATACCAAACTTGCTGGTTTTCAGGCCAGTTGCAATCTTTGGGTGTGTTGGCACCTCAATTGCCGGGTTCACCCGAAATGCAATTTTTACCTTTTTTCCAGCTTTCTGAGCAATCGCGTTGAGCTGGTTCAGTTCATCAAGTGAGTCAACGGAGACCAGAATGTCCTTTGCCACCGCAAGTTTAAGTTCCTGCGGTGTCTTAGAACTCCCGTTAAAGAGCACTTTTTTTGGATCGATACCGGCAATTGAGGCAAGGTGTATCTCTCCTTTCGAGAAGACATCAGCACCAGCTCCCTCTTCTGCCAAAACCCGCATAATGGAACGGTTGCCGTTTGCTTTAGCGGCATAGAGTATCTGCACATTATCATAGTGTTTCTTCAGGGCTGCCTGATAACTTCGATAATTTTCTCTAATGCGGTCTTCATCAGTCACATAGACTGGCGTGCCATACTCCTGGGCGAGTTCAACACAGTCGTGTCTGCCAATAAACAGATGACCGTCTTCAATGGTGATATGAGTTGGAAGATTCATGATGATAATTTCTCCATTCGTTCTACTGCTTCCTGAATGCGCTCAACAGACCGGGTAACCGCAAAACGGACATACCCAGCACCATTTGCGCCAAATCCCTCTCCGGGCGTTACAACAATGCCCACTTCATTGAGCATCTTTGAGGCAAAGGCCATTGAGTCCTCGACCTTCAGCCAGACATAGAACGTCGCTTTAGGGGCGATGACTTCATAGCCAAGACCACGAAGGCCAGCCACCAGCACATCACGACGTTCCTGATAGATAGCACAGGCATCAGCAACACATCCCTGAGGGCCGGTAAGCGCTGTAATCGCCGCCTTTTGCACGGCATCGAAGGCACCGGAATCGACATTCGTCTTCACGAGTCCAAGTCCGGCGATAAGCTCTTTGCCGCCTGCTGCCATCCCAATACGCCATCCGGTCATGTTATATGTTTTGGAGAGAGAGTGCATTTCCATACCTACTTCTTTTGCTCCATCAACCTGAAGGAAAGAGACCGGCTTGTACCCATCAAAAGCAATCTCTGAGTAGGCATTGTCATGGATCACGACGATATCATGCTCCCGCGCAAATGAGACCGCCTCTTCAAAGAATGAAAGTGGCGCGACTGCTCCGGTCGGATTGTTGGGATAGCCCAGAAACATCAGTGAAGCCCCGGCACAGACATCCTTTGGGATATCTTCCAGTACCGGCAGGAAATCATGCTCTGCTGTTAGTGGCATCTCATGAACCTTTCCTTCAGCAAACAGAGTAGACGTTTTGTAAACCGGATACCCAGGATCGGGAACAAGCACATAATCGCCCGGATTTACAAAGGCTTCCGGCACGTTTGCGATACCCTCTTTTGAGCCGATCAGCGCGAGAACCTCAGATGCGGGATCAAGATCAACATTAAATCGATCCTTATACCAAGCAGCAACTGCTTCACGGTAGGCCATCATCCCAACATAGGACGGATAGTGATGGTTTGCCGGGTCACGCGCTGCTTCACAGAGTGATTCCACAATATGAGCTGGTGTTGCAAGGTCGGGATCGCCTACTCCAAGATCAATGACATCGACTCCTTTGCGGAGTTGTTCTTCTTTGAGAGCGTCAATCCGTGCAAACAGATAGGGGGGGAGATTATCAAGACGTCTAGCGTACATCTGATCATACTCTTTCGTACAGAAAGGCATTAAGATCTCGCCCTTCAACAGGGAAAGACCAACCCGAAGGTTTCGTTCCTTAAAAATTCGGTTGAAAAATCAGGGAGAGAAGGTATGAGTTACTGAAGGTATGATGAGCTGATTATCAAATTGTTCAGAATATCCGTCAGCAAACATAATTTTTGTTAGCGCTGGCGAAAGATCAATATCAATAAGCGGTGCAAACCAGTAACTGTTCAGGGTATCTTCTGCCTTTGAAAAATCAGTCATCGGGGTCATCTGGGTTATCGTGCCGGGAACCTGTCCTTCATAGGTCTTTGCATAATTTGTCACCTGAAGAACCACTGATTCCCAGTCTGCTGAGAGCAGATCAACACGATTATTGGGATCGTTTTCATCGATGGCTTTTCTGATCTCTTCGCTTGGGTTTGCCATATTCAGCATAACCGGAATCTTCTCAAAAAAGGTGAGAGTATAATCAATAGTAACCATCGCATCTCCGGTTTCTTCCACCTGTATATCCATAAAATTCATGGTTACGGCAGATGTAGGGGCAGCAAGGAGTGCTACAATTAGTAGTGTCAGAATGAGTAAACGTTTCATTGTCTTAACACCTCGTTGGTAGTAGGAAAAGGCTGGCTAAATACTTATGGGAAAATTTATGGAATTCAAAGCTTCTGTTCAGTCTTTAACCATGTACCTCAATGAGTTCTACGTTCCAAAACAAACAGATTTTTTGCTGTTCCCAACCTCTTTTATGCTCAGTAATGAAGACTGATCAGTTTACCGGCATCCAGGTTCAGGCAGACGGAAGTTACCGGGAAATTTCCGATGTCGTTATCAGAGGTGATACCTTCGCAATCGTCCTCAATGGTGAACTTATCACAGAACAGGTAGCAAGTAGCAACTGCCTCAGAGAGTTAGGAGCTGGATTTGTCGTCGCTGAAGGTATCGCGGAGAATATCACAAATGTTGAGGTTGAAGACTCAACTATCTACGTTGAAGCAGATACAGTCTTCAAGAGTCCAAAGGTACTGGAATACCGAACCGGTGGTGGAAAAGGCATCGCTGGAACACCAAAAACAGTAGAATCATCCTATACTATATCACCGGAATGCGTCTTTCATTCAACAGAAGCGATCTTTTCTGACACCTGGGATAAAACCGGCGGGGTACATTGTTCCGTGCTCTTCTCAGGTGAAGAGAAAATCAAACAAATCTGTGATATCGGACGCCATAACACCGTTGATAAAATCATCGGCTACGCCATCCTTCAGGGAATCGATCTTTCCAAATGCCATATTTGCTGCACCGGCCGTCAGCCATCAGCAATGGTTAAAAAGGCAGCAAATGCCGGTTTGCCTATCATTATCTCCCGTGCAGCATCGACAGCGGCCGGGATTACCACAGCACGGGACGCAGGCATAACCCTCATCTGTTTCTCCCGTGGGACTCGGTTTACCGTGTATAGTCATCCTGAACGGGTAAAAGGACTGAACCAGCATAAATGACAATACGATGAGGACGAATTATGGCATGTTTAGAATCATTAAAGTATGAAATTATTATGAAAGACTTCTCCTTCCAGGAAGCTGCCCAATATATCAAAAAACACTATAAAACCTACTGCGAAGTAAAACCAGGTGACAAAATACTGGGCATTCCGCTTATTGGCAGAGCACCTATCTTTGTTGCTGTCGAGGGTGATGAGATTGTCTTCCCCTTCACAAAACCGTGCCGGGGTACCTTTCTCCTAAAAGTTACAGACGCTGAAGAAGCGGCACGTCTTCGAAAAATGTGTTAATTCAAACGATATTACTATCTTTTCTGACCAGTCCGAAGCTGATAATGTCCCCGGGTCATCCCACCATCACATAACGCTCCAATCTCCTTTTTCATCACAGGGAGATCCGTTCTAAATGTACCTGCCACAAGGCTGTCCAGCACACCAGCATACAGTGTTGTCATCTCCCAGACATATTCAGGTGTTCGCCCGCGACATTCAAGCGCGAAGGAAGAGATTCCCATCCCAAGGAATGCAGGCAGAGCGTCAACAAGGCAGAGTTCCACGGCGTTTTCAATGTGTGTTCGGCAGGATCCATCCATGTGGAATGGGAAAATATGGCCCTTTTCATCTTTTATACCAAACCGCACCGCCGGATTATGACAATCTGGGTAGCGACAGATATCCCCGGAAGCCGTTCTGAGCAGACAATCTTCTGTTATCATCAGTTCGGTTCTGCCCTGAACAAAGATTTCAGCAGCAGAACTATCCTGTGGAACCATTGCCATGAGAGGACTCATTTTTTCTGCTGAAAGTTCCTGTGAGAGGGAAATGTGTGAGAACTTCCCGGAGAATGCACCCCATGTCAGGTGGTTTGTCATCTGGAAACCCCGCCCGGCAGCAAGTCTCATATCTGGTGCCACCCGCCGTACCATCTTCATTGCCCCTGGACTGTCCACCAAAATTCCTACATCCCCTCTTTTAGCAAGTGCATAAACCAATGGCTCAGACCATCGCAGGAAACTATCGTCTGCAATCTCCGGCATTACCCAGAATAATTCAACTCCTGATGCACGACAGATCGTTGCAACTTCCTCCAGTATCTCCAGCACGTCATTGGTCGGCGGTAACTGGGAGAGATCGATTCCATTCTGCCTGAATGTAATGGGTGGTTCATAATACACCGAACCAGCTCCTGCGTCCACCGCAGATCTTACTGCCTCAGCCGAATCGACATAAACCAAAAGACGGGCATCCTCCGGCCGGCATTCCTCTGTCCCGTCATCACTCGTTAAAAGTGAGAGCAGACGTTCTTCATCCGCTGCTGCTACCCTTTGATGCGAGAGAATCAACGCCTCTTCAAGAGCAACAAACAACTGACGGCGCAGATCTTTTACCATCGATACCGGCGCAAACAAGTTCCCCGGTTCAGCGATATTACATTCCTCCACAACAAACTGCGTCCCACCGGTCTGAAGAAGAAGTTCACGGATTTTATCGGTCGTAAGAGGTCGTGTCCGTGCCGGTTGCCAAGGTGCGTCCCCCGTAATCGTTACCGTAACAGGACCCTTCCGGCTCTCATATATCCCGGTGAGAACCGGCGTATTTTCCACAAAAGAAAGGTCACATGAGACTGAAAGTGGCCGGGGATATGGCAGAGCACCGGCACAGCACTGAGCTGCCTCCTTTTCAAGCGCTGATGATAACGTCAGCACAACCTCATCGCCCTCCTGAACCGGTTCAGGGAACCAGATCCGGATCTGTCCGTTCCCGACACGCCGGACTGAGCGAAGGGTCGTGCCCACATCCGGACCTGAGGAAGAACGGATCACAACACCGTCACCTGATGAAAGGGAACATCCCGGAGTAAGTGACACGATTGCAGAGGTATCCTCCTCGTCATACTCAATAATCGTTCCCACTTTCAGGCCACGATCACCTGCCCGATCCTGTCCGATGACCGCCTGGCCACGGTCACCCATCAAATAACCTCCCGTAAACGTCCGGTTAAAAGCTGCCTTCAGGATTCGTACATCATCATCCCACGGCTCAAAATTACCCACTTTGTACGCATCGAGAGCTCGCCGGTACGTACTGACAACCGCTGCCACATAGGCAGGTGATTTCATCCTTCCTTCAATTTTAAGGGTGGCTACCGGCAATGCAGCGACATCACGGAGAGAGGGGTACAGACAGAGATCCCGTGTCGAAAGCAGATGAGCGGGTAATTCATCCTGTTCCCGCCCGGTAAGACACCCATATTGCCCTGTCAGCCTCCCATATGGATCAGCTTCACCCTCAATAAGCTGATACTCCTTCCGACACGGCTGGGCACACATCCCCCGGTTCCCACTTCTTCCACCCAAAAACGAGGAGAAGAGACACCGGCCGGAATAGGCATAACACAGAGCCCCATGCAGGAATATCTCCAGCTCTATCGGGAGATCGGAAACTGCGTCATGGATTTCCCGGATAACATCTGCTGACAGTTCCCGGGGCAGCACCACCCGGGAAATTCCCTGCTCTGCTGCCCATCGGATGCTCTCAGCATTATGAAGACACATCTGTGTCGAGGCATGAACAGGCAGGTCAGGAACCAGTCGCCGGGCAAGCCAGAGCAGCCCGAAATCCTGTACCAGGATTGCATCCGCTCCGATCTCTGAGAGAAAGAGAAGGTACTCACCGGCACGTTTCAGTTCATCTTCATAGAGGAGCGTGTTCACCGTGACATAGACCATCACGTCACGGGCATGACAGAACGCTATCGCCCGGGGAAGTTTTTCGCGATCAAAATTCCCGGCATACGCACGGGCACCAAATGCAGTTCCCCCGAGATATACAGCATCCGCTCCGGCGTAAACCGCCGCTTTCAGTGCCTCCATCGTCCCTGCCGGAGCGAGAAGTTCAGGTATTTTTTGGGGAACAATCATCATAATCCGATACCTTGTTTAGTTTCTTTCCTCATCTAATGCTCCCCCATCCGGTGCCAGTCACACAAACACTCATTACCACTAAACCAGATAATACCCATCATGAGGTTTAACTTGTGACAACAATAGCAGCTCCCGGAAATCTCTTTGAGATCGTGCAGGAACATCTCGGCAGTTGCTCAATAGACATGCACATCGATAAAAATGTCGAAGCGCTTCTTGCAACACCACGGCACGAACTTCATGTTGCCATCCCGGTACGTATGGATACGGGAGAGATCAAAACCTTTCAGGGATTTCGTATTCAATATAATGCTGCCCGCGGTCCTACAAAGGGAGGTATCCGTTTCCATCCGGAAGAAACAGCAGACACTATCCGTGGTCTTGCTGCCCTGATGTCTCTCAAATGCGCTTTGCATAACCTTCCACTCGGCGGGGCAAAAGGAGGCGTTATCTGCAATACCAAGGAACTATCAAAAGGTGAACTCGAGCGGTTAAGCCGGGCCTATATTGCCTCAGTCAGCTCTTTCATTGGTCCGATGACCGATATCGGCGCACCAGACATGTACACCAATCCAGAAATTATGGGATGGATGGCCGATGAATATGCAAAAATTACCGGCAGACCAACACCCGGCATTGTTACCGGAAAACCACTGTCAATTGGCGGTTCAGAAGGGAGAATGGATGCAACTGCCCGTGGCGGATGGATAGCCATTCGTGAGGCGGCGGCAGAAACCAGCCTCAACCTCAAGGGTGCCCATGTCGTAATTCAGGGTTTTGGTAACGCCGGTTCGAATGCAGCCCTTCTGGGAGCTGAACTTTTCGGATGCCAGACCATTGCCGTAAGTGATAGCAGAACGGCCATTGTAAACCCGGAAGGTCTTGCGATTCAGGAATTAATACAATACAAGAAAGAAACAGGTTCTGTTGCCGGTTTTCCGGACGCCACGGAGATTGAAAGTGACCAGCTCATGAGCCTTGAGACGGACATTCTGATTCCTACAGCACTGGAAAATGTCATAACAAAGAAAAATGCTGCATCTATTCAGGCATCTATTATTGCCGAACTTGCCAATGGTCCTACAACCAAAGAGGCAGACAAAATCCTCCGGGAAAAAGGCACACATGTCATTCCGGATCTCCTCTGTAATGGTGGGGGTGTTGTTGTATCCTATTTTGAGATGGTTCAGAACTTTAACATGGACCACTGGCCGGTGGATGAGGTTCACAAAAGGCTTGACTCCATCATATCAGGCTCATACCATGAAGTACTCTCCATGGCAAAACAACAGAACACGACAATGCGAAACGGCGCCTACTTAATTGCTATCGGACGGATTATCGAAGCAATGCAAAGCAGAGGCTGGATTTAAATTGCCTCTGTTTTTGTCAAAAAAATAAAAAAAATCAGGATTCTCTGGTAATGACACAGACCCAGTGGTCATAGATAGGGTCACGGTCATTCTCATGAATTTCACACGCGTACCCATAATCATCACACCATCCTGCGATACGCCCGGCTTCAGCTTCTGTTGCCACCGTAATAAGGCTCTCCGGACAGAGATCCAGAAACGACAAAACCAATTCTTCCCACATTGATGCATTACAAGCCGAAATATCGCCCATCATACATGCGATTCCCCTCGGTGCTTCCTCAAGATAATCCGGTGCCAGAGCGCCGTCAATCCAGACAACATCCTCAGGGAGATACCGACCCGTAGAAAGGCCAAGAACAATCAGTTCAGGATCATTGTCATAGGCCATCGGGTGCCACCCCATATCACGAAGTACTGAAGAGACAACCCCCGAGCCGGCACAGCCATCGATCACAAGACCCTCGCCCTGTGGGCCCCAGTATTCCGTGATCAGCTCTCGTACCATCTCGCTCCTGCCGGCCCGGTTATCCTCAATCGGTGGTGTTGGGATCTGTTCAGTGAGGCGTTCATTAAAATACGCACGAAGCGCTGCATCACAGATCTGCCGATCTTCCTGATAGAGTTCAGTCTCCATCGAAGAAAGGGAATCAATCACATCAGACCGAAAGGGACGGAAGGCAAAAGAAGTCGCCTGCCAACCGGCCGTAGTTTGCAAGGCAAGGGCAAACGGACGTTCATTCTCGTCAATGAGGAGTCTCGCTGCATCAGCCGGAAGTGACAGTATCATCGTCGTATATTCATCATCGGGGAGATCCGCAAATCCATCCTCTATACAGTGCACTTCGTCAAGTTCAAACAGGTTCGCAAATATCATGATAATTTCCTAAATTGTACGCCATCTCGGGCCTGAATCATTCCATCAATACAAACATCGTCGTCAAGGGTAAGCTCACGGCAGCGAATAGCACCCAGCACATGCGTTTTACGAAAGATCTCTGCTTCAGTACCTGCTGAAACCTTGCCATGCACAACATTCGCATGCCCGATTCGTACCGACTTTTCCGCCCGCAAACTTCCGAAAATTGTGTTCCGGTTTCCGATAACAACTGACTGCGCTCTGATGTTCCCGTGGAGGCGGCAGTCTGATCCAATCGTCATAGGTACCGGTACCTCAAAAATATCCATGGAGAGGATGGTATTTGCCGGAAGAATCAGAGGAGTAACCAATGATTCATCTTCCTCCTCAGTCCCGAAAAGTTTGGCAAGCATCTCTGAGATATCCTCCTCACGCTCAAGGCCCAGAAGAGTGATAAGGTACAGAATAATATACGCCACAACCGGCATGGGATTTCGGATTGATATCCAGCCTTTTGTCTCAAATCCCTTACCGATCTGCACATTATCTCCAAGATCCAAATCACCCTGTACGGTAAGACGACCGTCAATCTTTACTCCTTCACCCAGATAGGCATCGCCGCCACAGATAACATCGCCGGTTACCGTGCACCAGTTATCCAGACGTAAATCTCCTGCTGCATGAATATCGCCTTTGACAGAAGAGAGTTCACAGACGACAATCTCGTCACCCTCCAGGCCGAAATCAATCTCTGAGCGTTCCCCAACCATAATACTCTGGGGCGTTATCAGCAGATGCTCCTGTAATTCGGTCTTATCAGGCAGAGTACACTGCCGAAGCAATTCGGGTCCTTTTGAGTCCATGGATCGTATGATTCCTTAGACAGTCAGGTTTCTCCCAGAAGACTATGATTGTTGTTGTTTGATCAATCAGTCTGCGCTGATAGTATCGAACCCTGAGGGCAGAAAATAAACAGAAATGAAATGTAAAAAAAAGTATTAGATGGCTTTTGATTTAATAACCTCAACCCGGCGGGTTGGGAATATTTTCTTAACATCTTTGAAGAGGACACGTGAAAGATCCCCAAGGACCATCTCACGGGCGAAATCTTCGTATGAAAGTTCAGCAGCGCGGGCGAGGACCATCTGGGTCACCATCGTTCGGATTGCCTTTGCCTGGCTTGCGTCTGCCCGGTTGATAGTAAAGCAGGTCGTTGTGACACGGAGCTTTTTTCCATCATTTGTCGTTACCGGAACAAGACTGTCGATACGGGAGGTTCGGCGTTTTACGAGTGCACGCAGGTAATCCTTCGTGACTTCGTGGCCGATAAAAGTTGTATATGCTGCGTCGCCGCCGACTTCAACAACCTTAAACCGCATCTTCGTGTTCTGCTTGGAATAATCCTGAATGATCTCGCCAAGCGTTGTCTGCATGACACGCCCCATGACCTTTTCCGGGTCAGCGGAGGGCGTATCACCAAGGTAGGTTTTCCCGAAATTTTCGGGTGCAAAAACCTGGAACCAGCTTTTTGCCTTCCATCCTTCTACTCTTCGTCCTGATTGTTTCTTTCTTCTTGGTGCCATTGTTTCACCTCACTTAAATTTTTTCGCTTATCAGAGGAATGTAAAAACATTCTCCGGTTCTTCATATCGACGGGTTACCACTTCAGGCCAGTTTTCTTTGTCAAATCCTTTCTGTGCAAGGAATGAGGCAGTCCACCGTTCAAGACCGATACCTGAACAGCCGGACCAGCATTCATCCCCGCTCTGGATTTTAACATTAAAGCCCTTGGGATATTTGTTGCCGTTAATACTCACGTTCTGGAACTCAAGCCAGTCGCCATTGTACGGAAGGATCGCCTCATAGTCACGCGTGCCGACACGTTCAGTATCTGAAAGACCGGCAAGCCCTTCCTGTGCCATGAACCACGGCGTTACCTTCGCACAGCGCCACTCAAGTTCAAGAACCTCATCGAAGACACGCTGGTATGCTTCATGAAGTTTATCTGCGGTAGCAACTGTCTGCTCAGCCGTGCCAAGCCAGAGCACCTCAATCCGGTGGAACTCGTCCACCCGTTCGATGCCGTGAATGCCGCCGGATTCATACCGGTGTGATGTACCGCTGCGGTCGAAGACATGGAGTGGCAGGCAGTCGTTTCCAAGCGTTTCTCCCTGAACAAACGGCCAGAAGGGTGGACACTGAGCATAGCACATGCCACCTATAGGACCGTCAATGCGTTCACGGATCATATCGATTGGAACTTCGCCGGTCACCTTGTAGTAGTCGGTAACCTCTTCCCAGTAGGCAGGGTCACGACTTTTCGGGGTGCAGACAAAGTAGATCTCAGGGTAGACACCCTTTGCATGGCCGGAGTGCTCCCAGACATCCCACGGTACGAGTTTCGGGAAGATCATCTCAGAGAAACCGAGTGGTTTTATGATCTCTTCGATAGCGATCTGCTCAAACACCCGTACGAGTGATGCGGCTTTCGGACCAAAGATCCACTGACCACGCGACTTACCATGCTTGATCCACCCCAGTTTCTCCATCTCTTCGGAGGGATTTTTGTCAAAGGTCAGATTGCGTTTGGGACTTTCATAAAGAAGTTCCCAGTGCTCTGTTTTACCACCATAGGTGGTCTCCTCGATTTTGTCCTCCAGAAGACTGACAATCCGGTCAGGGACCTTGTTTTCAAGATCACCGGCGCTCATGTCAAGGGTGAAAACGATGCCGTCTTCAGTCCGTGCTGTCCCGGTAATCATCGGAAGTTTTGGAATCGCTGCATCAGGAACCTCTCCTTCGGCTGTAATCGTAAACGATTCAACCTCAATTGAGCGCATTCCAAGATGAAATTCTTTGCCCATTTTAGGCACGAGCACCTTGCGAAACCGCATCAGAGCATCATGAGAACGGGTATACGGCCCACTCTCAATTGAGAGGTGCAGAATCTTCCCGTCCACATTCCATGCAGTGATTCTTCCGATATCGGCGTCATCTGCCCCCTTGGGGACACCACGTCGAAAGAGCTCTTCGTTTGCCTCGGTAACGACTGCTTCAACAACCGCCGGGGCCTCTGGCGGAATGTCCTTATTAAAGACCATCCCGGCTTTTAGCGAGAAACGTACCAACAGATCTCCTCCGCAACTTTCAGGTTCATCAGATAATCATCGACCGATGCAATGACCGATCGAAGCTTTTCACTCTCAAACGTTGTGCAAACCGTGCCATCAATAATTGTGGTGGTTGTGCCCCGGAGGTTATCCACCTTCAGGGCATCGGCAACTGCCACAGGATTTTCATGTGACGTCTGAATGCTCCCTTCTATCTTCATGCGATCACCTCAGCAATACCGTCCTTCAGGCACCCAAACTTATCTGCCGGAATTTTCAGACCGGCACGCAACCGGTGCCCGCCACCGATACCACCGCACTGGGCAGCAATACCGGTGAAAAGTTCGGCAAGACTCTTGTCCCATGAAGGAGGGGCCCGTCCGGAAAGGTACCAGCAGTCATCTGCCTGGGCAGCGACAAAGATCGGCCCTGTGTTCAGACCATCGTAGGTAAGGGCATCAGCAACGCCACTCACATTCGATTTATCTTCGACAGTCCAGATAGGCAGATGCTCATCCAGCCGCGAAGCGGTCTGAACAGCGCTGATAACTGCTTTCTGATAGGCGAGAGCCGTCTGCCATGCCTCGTCAATCACATCATGTGACCGAAGACACAGTGCCACGCCAAGTCCACCCTTTCCGGCCTGTCCACAGGCTTCAAGAAGGGCTGCAAGGTCACAGGCATCATGTATTGCCTCTTTTTCAAGGCCGTAACAGTCGCCATAGACATTATACAAAGCATCAGTATTTGCATTGGGTGCCGACTCGAGGATTACTCCGGAGAGCAGAAGACCCATATCGATCTCCCCATCCTGTGTTGCGTTCTCAACAAGTCTTTTGGAAACGGCTTCATTACCACTTATTCCCTTTAGGTAGGGATAGAGAGCGGTGCTCAGACGTTCCTGCATCGTACTTCCTGAGAGACGCAGAGATTTCCGGACTTTAAGATATCCGTTTGCGATACCTTCACTGATGATCTCACGGTTTTTCCCGGCAGATGGCTGACGATCGCCAATCATTCCTACCAGAGCAAGGCCACAGAGATCACGGTTATCACCCATCTCAGCCGCCACGAGGAATGCAAGAGCGGAAGCACAGAGATCCTGTTCACCATCAATCCCGTCAATTCGGGGATTGACATGGAACGGACCCTCGAAAACAGGCATGTGATGGTCAATGACCATGACCTCTTCAGATAAATCTGGAAGTGATGAGCCCATGTCACAGAGCAATGCCTGTTCAGCACGGCCAATATCTGACGGCACTATCCTTGAGCGAATGCTGACTGAAAAACGGACTCCTGCACGATGAAGGGCATGTCCAATGATGGAAGCAGCTGCAATCCCGTCTGCGTCATGATGGCCGTAGACCTCAACGAAGTCGGCCTGAAGCAATCGTTCTGCAAGGTTTTGTGCTGCTTCCAGTGACATGATGAACCGTTTTAATTTAGCGTGAAAGCATAAACTCGGCAGTATCAGGCTTGTATGTCCATCCTGCAGGCATTTTGCCGTTGCGGACGTAATATTTACCAAGTCTGCGTACTTTTGCTTCGGTTAAGTGAAGCTGACGCCGGTTATGATTGTCTTTCTTGTTCTCTTCGAGGTGCTTGCGCATCCCGAGGGCCTTTACAATAAGGTTGCGTAGATCTTCAGGGATATCGGATCCGACTCCTTTTTCTTCGAGGATCTGCTCAACTTTCTTTCCAGTTGCAAGTTTCACACTGGGAACACCGTATTTGTCTCTGAGAATGAGACCGATTTTTGCGCTGGATGCGCCATCTTTACGGAGTTCGACAATGGTCTTCTCGATGTCAGCGACATCGGTGTTTGACCATTCTGGTGCTTCCTTGCGATTCGGGCGGACCGAACTTGCTTTTCCTTTCCGCCGTGCATGCATTCGTGCCATTGTTCACCACCGAAATTTTTTAAGATACCTGAATTTACGACATGTAAGTTTACAAAAAGGTCAATTCCGTTCTGACACTTTCTGTAATCCCAAAGCCTCACAAGAGGCCATGCCATATGAACCGGTTGTTTCAGAACCACTGGGGTCGTGAAATCCGGGACATGAGACAAGTCGGACTTACGGATGCCAGCACGCCCATGAATTACTCACGGGCATATTGTGCTTCGTATATATGGAGACTGGAATGGGATAAAGGTTGACCTTATACCATCTGAAATTGTCCGTGAAATTTACGCAGTTTCCGGTCAGAGCGAAGAATTAATCTTCAGCCAGAGAGAACATGATAGAGGAGAGCGGAAGAGTCTCAAATAGTTTTCTGCGGCATTAGTCTAGTGGTAGGACGGAGGCTTCCCAAGCCTCTAGCGCGGGTTCGAGTCCCGCATGCCGCATT
>CAZBGM010000034.1:0-10472 GCA_964491505.1 uncultured Methanomicrobiaceae archaeon
GATACGGTAGTCGAGACATCGGTGCTCTTTATCGCCTTTACCATAGCAGCGTATCTCTTCAGGAGGAGGATTCCATGATTCCTGATGTTTCGTTGTATATGGTGGGCATCGGAGTCGCCTTCGTCTGCATTATCATCTCCTTTATTGCTCTGGTTCGTGAGACCGAAGATCTGCACCGTTTGCTCTTAACTGATCTAACTGAGATTATCTGCCTTGTTATTATCGCACTAGTCGGCACTGACTTGGCTGAGGCACTGATTCTTCCAGGTATTGTCGTTGGTCTTGCAGAACTCCTTGCCCTTTCTGAAGTGTACCTGCGAAAGGAAGGAGCATACCGCCTGCCTAAGGATACGTTCCATATTGAGATTATGGACAGTGCACCACTGATTCTTGTCGTTGTGCTGGTCGGTTATGGCATTATTCTTTCAGGATTTACCGGTGGCGTCGTTGCCGGTGTTGGTGTTGTCTTCTACTTCATGTGTCAGGGAAGTGAAGAACGCTTTGAGCTGATTGAAACCATTAGTGGGTATGCCTGGGCCTTATGGATTGTGGCGTTCTTTGTCTTCATGGTTCTTCCACAGTACTGGTTCTTTGGTGTAATGCTCGCTGGCAGCGCAATCCTCGTCAAGGTGATGGCTAAGATGGCGCTCGTTGGTGTCATGGGAGGTGAGAGCGATGTTTGAACTTCCGACAACTGAGATTGGTGGTGATCTGCTCTATGCAACCGGATTCGGTGATATTGTTGAGTATTTCACTGTGTATACCACACTTCTTCTGGTTTTTGCTGTGGTCTTCACCCTACTGGCAGTTTTTGCACGGCCTGAACGCCAGGTGGATATCGCCTTTGGCGGTGACGCCTTCTACACAAAGGATATACAAAAGGATGATCTCAGATTTCAGCGTTTTATCGCGATTGCCTGCGGTATTGCGACCATGGGTGCCCTGATTAGTGGTGATGTGTTCAACTTTACGCTCTTCTGCGCAATGATTGGGATCACCAATATTGGTATCGTCGCCTCGTACCGGAATAAGTATGTCCTTGAGACTGCCTACGAGTATGGCATTGTGGCAATGACTGCCACCGTGCCGCTCTTTGGGGCAGCGGCCATCATCCTTGCGACAACTGGCACCCTGAGTATGTGGGTCCTCTTTACTGAGGCGGTTACAGTGCCGCTTATTGCAAAGATCCTCCTTCTCGTTGGTGTAATGGGTGAAGGTATGGCGCCGTTCTTTATTGGAAAGGCTGAGATTACCCGTGCACCGGGAGCACCGTATGTGCTGATGATTCACGTCAGTTCATTATTGATCTTCCTGCGGGTCGTTGAAATTCTCCTGTCGATGTGATTGAAATGAAGAAAAATATACTAGAGGGAATTATGGTTGTGACCGGACTGGTCTGCCTTGGAAGTGGACTGGCAGAGCTTGCCGGTCTCATCTCCCAATGGATTGCCGCTCTGGTGCTGGTAGTGGCCTTCCCGTTCTTCATCATCGCCCTTGGCTTGTGGTGTCGTGCATCGCAGAAAGAAGGAGATTATCCATTTTTGGGGTATTGACATGATCGTAGAACTTTTAGCTGCAATTATTATTGGCCTGCTTTTTCATGGTATTCACCGGAAAGTGATTGCCCGTCTGCAGCGAAGACCGGGTCCTCCGGTATGGCAGGAGATTCTGCATACGATGAAGTTTGCCTTCAAAGAAACCTGGATTCCTAAAACTGCTTCACAGGAGATGTTCGTGGCGGTTGTACTGGTTGCAATTGCTATCTGGTCACTGGCACTTTATATTGGGCTTTCAGGCGGCAGTCTTCTCCTGATCTTTGCGATATATCTGCTTCATAAGATTGTGGAACACGGGATGGGTCTTTCCTCGGGTTCGCCATACGGAAAGTTTGGTGCTATCCGTTCGGTTATATCGGCATCTTCAGAAATACCCCTCCTTGCGACGGTTGCGGTGATCTATTTCTTCACCGGAACGTTGCAGATATCGGAAATTGTAACTTGGCAGGGCGTCCATGGACCGCTTCTTATTTTGGCATTCCCGGCAGCACTTGCCATGTATGTGGTCGTTCTCTCAAAGATGCCATACAGTCCGTTTGGTATTATCGAAGCAAAAGAACTGGTCAGCGGTAACAGGACAGAGCATTTCGGTGTCTGGCGTGCCGGGCTTGAAGTGGCATTTGCAATCAAGACGTTTGTCCTTCTGTATATCTTTGTCGTAATCTTTGTGGGGGCTCTCTCACCGGTAGTGATGCTCATTGCGATGCTGATCTTATTGCTCAGTTTCTCATTCATCTGTAGTTTCTCGGCAATGCTGAGTCCCTATGATGCGGTAACTGTTCAGGTGATGATCATCAGCATTATTGCTGTCTACATACTTGTGCTGGGAGTGGCTGCATGAAAATACTTGAAATAATTCTTGCTGCCGCAGCAGTTCTCTTTATGGCTGTTGCTCTTGTTCAGGGAGTTGCAGTTTCATCGGTGCTCATTCAGACCGGCCTTTTGATTCTGGTGCTGGTTCTACTGATTCTGCCACTCTTTCTGAAAGGAGAGGGCGGTCGTCTGAAAGAATATGAGGGCAGCATTATCTGGATTTGTATTGCTCTGTTTGTTATTATGGGCATTCTGGGGTGTGTGCTGTGAAAGACTATCTCTACGAGAAAGATCTCCGGGTCATGAAAATGAATATTCTGGAGAGTACACGCCATGATATGGCCGTGCGGGAACTTGCAAAGATGTTCGGCCTTCGCCGTCAGGAAATGCGAAAAACTCTTGTAAATCGCTGTGATATGGCATATCTTGAGAATCTTCCTACCCGTTTTGAGGCATATACCACTATGAAAAATACAATTTCTGAGACTGATCAACTCCTTGGTACTGCCCTTTTGACAACTCATCTTCACATTCTTTCAGAAGACGAGGTGAGTTCGGTTGTCGAAGCAGTACAAAACGGAAAAATGCTTGTCGAAGAAGCTTTCGAAGAAATACGTGAGGTGCTTTTGCAATGAGTCTCCTTCAGAAGATTAAAAATACTGTCCGTTCCCGCTCGATTCACGTCTGCTATGTCAATACCGGGTCGTGTAATGGATGCGATATAGAGATTCTGGCCTGTCTTGGGCCACGATATGATATCGAGCAGTATGGTATCTACGTCCACAATAATCCCCGTGAGGCAGATGTCCTCCTTGTGACGGGACCTATTTGCCAGCAATGGGACGATAAACTCAAGAGCATCTGGGATAAGATGCCCGAACCAAAAGTGGCAGTTGCCATCGGAAACTGTCCGATCTCCGGTTGTCTTTACGACCGGGAAGGAAGTTATGTGAATCCGCCTGCTTCTAAATATATTCCAATCGCCGCAGAGATACCGGGTTGTCCGCCGTGCCCCCGTGAAATTATCGGTGCTATTCTTTCTCTTGCACCGGAGATATTCAGAGACTACGAGGAGAAGAACAAATGAAGAAAACGGTGGATGTAGCACTCCCGGTTGGGCCTATGCATCCCTGCTGGAAAGAACCGGTGAGACTGAAGTGTGAGATGAAAGGTGAACATGTTCTTGCCTGTGAAGTCGAACTTGGGTATGCAAAGAAGGGCATTGAACGAATAATGCGTGGTCGTCCCTGGCAGGAAGTGATGTTTCTTGCTGAGCGAATTTGTGGAATCTGTACCGTAATTCACAACTATGTTTTCATTGAAACAGTGGAAGAAATAAGCGAGATCACCGTCCCGGAACGGGCAGAATACCTCCGTGTTATCGTAAACGAACTTGACCGGATTCAGAGTCATCTGCTTGCAAACTTCTCATACTGTTATACGATAGAGCATGAGACACTGGGAATGTACCTCTTAAGTATCAGAGAGACGGCTCTTGATCAGCTTGAACTGATAACCGGTGCGAGAATTACCTGTGCCTATATGATCCCCGGTGGTGTACGCTTTGATCTTTCCGGCGAAGATGCGATCACCCTTCAGGAGGGACTTTCGGCCATTGAAACGGAAACGATGAGATATCGTGGTATGTTTGAGACCGGACCGATGATAGGTCTGCGCAGTAAAGGCGTTGGAATTTTAACGACAGAGGATGCGAAAATCGTGGGCGCCGTAGGTCCTACTGGCCGGGCAAGTAATGTCCCCTTTGATGTCCGGTCAGGGCATCCTGTCTATCAGAGACTGGGATTTGAGCCGGTAGTGTATGATACCTGTGACAACTGGGGACGAATTATGGCACGTTTTGACGAAGTGCTCCAGTCCTGTGCTCTGATCCGGACCTGTCTTTTAAAGATGAAACCAGGCTCAATTCGTGGTGGCGGGGCAATAAAAGGCGGAGAGGCAGTTCACTCCGGTGAAGCACCCCGGGGTGAGTTACGGTATTACCTGAAAACCGATGAACATGGACGGGTCATTGATATTTCTATCAGAACTCCTTCGATTCCGAATATCGAGGCATCCGGCCATTATATGATTCCGGGTGTCAGTTCGGCGGCAGATGTAACCTCGTCGTTTATCAGTTGTGATCCCTGTGTTTCCTGCTGCGAGAGGTGAAAAACGAGATGACGTATTCGATTCTGTTGTATCTGAAAGAGGTTCTGCGTCCGGAATCGATCCGGCTGTTTTTCTGCGCAAAAACAGCGCCGCTCATTCTCCCAAAACATTTTCGGAATTTTCCTGAGACGACCGGGAGAGAATGTACTAACTGTCTTGCCTGTATGATGATCTGTCCTTCAGACACTGCGATTGAAGTGCTGAAAATAAAAGGGGAGTGGACGCCGGTTATCCATAAAGGTCACTGTGTCCGCTGTGGATTCTGTGTGGAGGCATGCCCCGAGAATGTGCTCGACTGTGGGCGGGTTCTGGATCTTCAGCGTCGGGACAGAATTTCATTCTATTCGGAATTTTTCATCACGATTGATCCGACGCTCTGTAAACGGTGTGGAAACTGTTCGGTCGCCTGTCCGGTCAATAAAGAGATTGATCCGACGCTTGCAGGATCCGGAACACCGGTTTCAGATGAAGTAATCATGAAGATCATTGATGGTGAGATGCGGGTGATTCATCCGGAAAAATGTACGGGTTGCAGCACCTGTGAACTGACCTGTGCAAATAACGCAATACGTGTTGCCAGAGTTGTTCAGGCAATGCAGGTGCCGGAGGAACTGACATGAAATTTGTCATGAATACCGGGAGAACCATCCGGCAGGGGAAATTTATCGAGGCAAAAATGAAGAGTGGCTATGGTGCTGAAACCTCTACCTGTTATATGCACCCGATTGATCTGATGGAAGTGGGTATTGAAGAAGGCGATCATGTGCTGCTTACAACAGAAGTTGGATCGGTTGTGCTCCATGTGGTTGCTGAGATTAATCAGCCACCTGGCGGTATTTTTGTCCCACTGGGTCCGTATGCCAATTATATTATCCCTTCGGGAACGCATGGGACGGGGATGCCTGACTTCAAAGATATTCACGTTAGTCTTGTTCCAACAGAAGAACCGGTTGTGACAACCCGTGATCTGATTACCTCTCTGGGGGGTGTCTGTTATGAAGATTGAGGATGTTGTCTGTCCTTTCTGTGGTTGTCTCTGTGATGATATTATAGTTGAAGTGGAAAATAATAGAGTTGTCAGTGTTGATAACGGATGCACAATCTGTAACGCTAAGTTTATGAGCAAAAACCAGCTCAAAAAGCCAATGCGTCGTACGGATGACGGCTGGGAAGCGATCTCCTATGATGAAGCGATAGATATGGCCGTTGACATTCTACTGGATGCTGATAGACCTCTCCTGTATGGGTGGTCGGGAACGCATGGTGAGGCTCAGTGTGTCGGAGTCCATATGAATGAGATTTTGGGAGGAATTATAGACAACACGTCGTCGGTCTGTCACGGTCCATCAGTCCTTGCGATTCAGGAGGTTGGTCACCCGGGATGCACGCTGGGGCAGGTGAAGAACCGGGCGGATCTTATCATTTACTGGGGAAGTAATCCTGATGAAGCGCACCCCCGGCATATGAGTCGTTATACAACCTATGCTGACGGGTACTTCCTCGACAACGCCTTCCGGGAACGTAAAGTCATTGTTGTTGATGTCCGTGAGACGGAGACGGCAAAAATCGCTGATCTCTTCCTGAAGATTAAAAAAGGCGGAGACTACGCTGTATTCAGTGCTTTGCGGGCGATAGTTCGTGGAAAAGGTGATGTGGTCCCGGATTCGGTTGCCGGTATTGAGAAGACGATGCTCGAACAGCTTGTCACTATGTGCAAGGAGGCGAAGTTCGGGGCACTCTTCTTTGGACTGGGCCTTACGATGACGAAAGGGAAATACAAGAATGTCCGTAACGCCATCGAACTGGTGGACGAACTGAGTCGTCATACTAAGTTCACGCTGACGCCGATGAGAGGGCACTGGAATGTCTATGGCACCAACGAAGTATTTACCTGGATGACAGGCTATCCGTTCGCCGTAGATTTCTGTAGGGGTATCGCGTTCTATAATCCTGGTGAAACCTCGGCGGTTGATATTCTTGGAAGACACGAGTGTGATGCCTGCCTCATCGTTGCCAGTGATCCTGGTGCTCATTTCCCACGCCAGTGCGTGGAGTATATGGCAGAGATTCCGACGATTGTCATCGATCCCTATGAAAATCTGACGACATCGGTCGCGGATCTCCAGATTCCGGTGGCAGTCACCGGTATTGATGCGGAAGGAACGGGATATCGGATGGATGGGGTTCCCATTCATCTGAAAAAAGTGATCGAACCAGAACTTCCCGACGATACCGAAGTCCTGACCCGGATTTATGATAAACTCAGGGAGGCACGAGGTGTATGAGTAAACTGCTGATAAAAAATGCCTGTGTTATCGATCCCATCAATGGGATTGATCGTGAGATTATGGATCTCTGTGTCAGTGACGGGAAGATTGTCGAGTCAGTCACAAATCCTGACGAAGTTATTGATGCAGCAGGGAGACTGACACTTCCGGGAGGTGTGGACTCTCATACCCATATCTGTGGTACAAAAGTAAACTTCGGACGCTATATGAGTCCGGAAGATATGAGGGCTGGGAGGACAGCGCGGCGGAGTCATATGCACGCAACTTCAGGGTATTGTGTGCCTACCACCTATGGGAACAGTTACCGGTATGCAAAACTGGGGTATACGACACTTCTTGAGGGCGCAATGGCTCCACTTGAGGCACGACATACCCATGAGGAGTTTAATTACACGCCACTCCAGGATACGATGGCAAATACTCTATTTGACGGGAACTGGGCCGTGATGGAGGCGGTGCGCGAGAAGGACTACAAACGTATCGCAGCAATTATCGCCTGGACCCTTACAGCAGTGAAAGGATTTGCTGTTAAACTGACCAATCCGGGCGGAACTGAGGCATGGGGATTTGGTGAGGATGTTACCTGTATCTTCGATCAGGTCCCTCACTGGGAGATAACGCCGGCGGAGATTATCACCAGTATGATCAAGGCAAACGAGATGCTCAATCTCCCACACTCTGTTCACCTGCACTGTAACAGTCTGGGAACACCCGGGAATTATCAGTGCACTCTTGATACCTACAATCTTATTCCTGACTTAAACGATAAACGTCAGAGTCTGTATTCTACTCATGTGCAGTTCCATTCCTATGGCGGTTCTTCATGGTCTGATTTCTGTTCGAAGGCCGAGGATATTACAAAGTCACTGAACAGTAAGCCTCAGATTGTCTTTGACATAGGTCAGGTGATGTTTGGTAAGACGATGACGATGACAGCAGACGGGCCGATGGAGTTCAACCTCTACCGTCTGCACCATAACAAGTGGAGCAATCACGACGTCGAACTGGAGACGAGTTCGGGTATCATTCCTGTCTTCTATCGCCGTCAGAGTCTTGTCAACTCGATTATGTGGTCTATTGGTCTTGAACTTGCTCTGTTAACAGACGATCCCTGGCGGTGTTGTATTGCCACAGATAATCCGAATGGTGCTCCTTTTGTCAAATATCCAGAAATATATGGCCTTTTAATGAGCAAGCGATATCGTGACAACGAGTTTGAAACAATCCATCCAAAGACTGGCTCACGGGTTGTGCTACCGGCGCTCGACCGTGAGATCGACTGGTATGAACTGGCGGTTATGACCCGGGCAGCACAGGCACGTGCTCTTGGGCTTGTCGAACACGGCAAGGGTCATCTGGGGATTGGTGCTGATGCTGATATTGCCATCTTCCCGCTGCTTCCGGATACTATTGACCCTGGTGTTGATTATGAAGCGATTATTTCCGGTTTTTCCGGAACGAATTACACTATCAAAGGGGGAAAAGTCGTCTGTAAAGATGGTGAATGCACTGTCGATACTGCAAAATCGACAATCTGGTCAAAAGCAAATGTTCCGGAAGAGTATAATATGACCCACGATGAGCGCTTCCGGAAACTCTTTGATCAATATTACACGGTGCGTATGAGTAACTATCCGGTCCAGGATGAGTATGTTCCGTCAGGCTATTGTATTGAATCGGAGGCGGATTTATGAAAGTGATTCTTGAGGTTAAAACCCGTAAAAAACCGAATCTTCCGATAGAGGCAGAATCGATTGTGCCGAAAAATTTTCTCGACCATGATGCTGACTTAAAAGTCTGGAAGGGCAATAAAAAACTTTCCCTTGATGAGGTTTTTACAAAAAGAGTAGAAGGGACGACGTCCTATGCTGATAAGGTGGAGGTTGTTATCCGGGGAGATTCGTCACGAATTAAACGTGTCGGAGAGTATATGGCCGCCGGGAAGATCACCATCGAAAATGACATAGGTATGCATTGCGGCAATTTCATGAGCGGTGGTGAGATCGTTATTAAAGGCAATGCGGGGTCTTGGCTTGGTCGTGAGATGCAGGGTGGCCGGATTCTCTGTGAAGGCGATGCCGGAGATTTCTGTGGTGCTGGCTATCGTGGGGAGAAGAAAGGAATGGTGGGCGGAATGATCCATGTCATGGGAGATGTTGGTGATTTTACTGCTGAGACCCTAGCCGGAGGAACGATTATTGTTGAGGGTAATGCCGGGGACTTAAGTGGTGTGGATATGCGTGGCGGAACTCTTGTTATAATGGGTGATTCTTCACGGGTCTGTGGCAATATGAAAAAGGGTGAGGCGTATGTGCATGGCATGGTCCGGGAGATGATACCTACCTTTCGAAACGAAGGTAATGTGGAAGTCGATAAAACAGTCTACACAAAGTTTACCGGTGATATTGCCAATCGGGGCAAAGGCACGCTATACGTGAAACATTTTGAATATATGAGATAGGAGCCCGGGGTTTCATGACAATACTCCAGAGTCTGTCAAAAAAATAGTCGAAAAAACTATTTCCCGTTCAAATGGATTATTTTGGCGGGACAGACTGGCGTACCCATGAAGCGTACGCCGTTGCCAGTTCCTTCTTTTCTGCCGGACTCAGATCCTTTTTCTTTTCTTTCGCCAGGTATTCTTCCAGTTTAGAAACGATGGAATCTGCCTGTTGGTGATTTTTTACTTTTACGTAGGCTTGTGCCTTTTTTACCGGAATAATCTCACCACAGACCGGGCAGAGTCGCCACTTCTGATACTGATCGACATAGGAAAAAGTGCTACATGACGGGCACCGTATGACCAGGTACATCTCTATAGTGGATCTCTTCATGATGCTCTATATATAATTTATCTCAATCGTTTCCCCTTGAGAGTAGGAAGCTTATCTGTGGGCACGGTGAAACACTAGTATTATGAGTATTGAAGTGATTTCAGTTGAGGGAATTCCATTCATCCGGCCAGGTGATGATTTTGTTGATATTCTCTGTGCATGCGCTACTGTTATGTCCGGCGATATTTTGTGTGTTGCCTCCTCGGTCTGGGCGAAAGCAAAAGGGTATATCAGGATTCTTTCAGACGTAAATCCCTCAGAGCGGGCAGAACGAATTGGTCTGGCCTGTGGGGAAGACCCTCGGTTTATCCAGGTGGTGCTGGATGAAAGTTACGATGTTATTATTGAGCAGCCTTTTGTCCTTTCAAAGATGATTCACGGTCATGTTGGTGTCCGGGCAGGGGTTGATAACAGTAATGTGGAAGGCGATATCGTGATTACCCTTCCTCCTGACCCGATGAAAGATGCTGAAGAGATTCGGGAGATGCTCTTTGCGAAAACAGGTGCTGATGTCAGAGTGATCCTGACCGATACCTGTGGACGGGCATTTCGCCGTGGGCAGACCGGCGTTGCTATCGGATGGGCCGGGATGCCAGCTATACATGATTACCGGGGCACGACTGATCTCTTTGGAAGAGTCCTTGAGATTACCGAAGAGGCGGTTGTTGATGAGTTCGCCGCTTTTGCTAACTTTATGATGGGCGAGAGCAACAAAGGTGTTCCGGCAGTTATCTTTCGTGGTGCCCCGGACTGGGAAGGTCATGATGAGTTGTATTTCGATGAAAAGACGGATATTACGATTCGGGCGTACA
>CAZBGM010000034.1:10572-15754 GCA_964491505.1 uncultured Methanomicrobiaceae archaeon
TTCAGTAGTGCAGTAATGACGCCAACTGCAACAGCGACAACCAACACATATTTTGGGTTGAGATGAATAGCTCTTCGATCGTCACTGTCATAGTAGGTCACCAGACCTGCAGACGAGACAAGACGACCACCTTTGTTCTTTGCTGCCATGTACTAGTATTTTAGCATCATACCTATATAAATCAGAGGAAGGGCGTGTTTCATGCAACAATCGTATACAATATCTGGTCAGGCTATCATCGGCCGTGATTTTACGGTAATTCCGGCTACCATAACCGTGGAAAACGGTGTTATCACAGCGCTGGAAGAAGAGTCCCGTGCCCCGGACCAGTGGATTGTCCCTCGATTTTTTAATGCCCACACGCATCTTGCTGACACTGTTGCAATGGACACGCCGATTGATGGTTCTCTTTCTGAACTGGTAGCGCCGCCAGATGGGCTAAAACACCGTATTCTTCGGTCAACGCCGTCATCAGATCTGACCCGGGCGATGGCGGCAAGCCTTCAGATGATGGGCGCAACCGGGACGGGGGGGTGTCTGGACTTTCGTGAAGGTGGATCTGAAGGCGTTAGAGCGCTTCAGAACGCACAGTGTTCCAGTGATTTGGACGTTATCATTCTCGGGCGTGATGGTGGTGAGGGAGAGGCGGATGGACTTGGCATTAGTAGCACAAAAGAAAAAAAGGATTTCGAAACTGCTGTCGCAACAATAAAAAGTGAGGGAAAAATTCTTGCGCTGCATGCCGGTGAAAAAGACACGGGCGACATTGAAGATGCCCTGGCTTTTGAGCCGGATCTTCTCGTCCATATGACACACGCTGACCATCATCACCTGCGCCAGTGTGCTGATGCCGGGATTCCCATTGCCGTCTGTCCCCGGTCAAACTGGGTGCTGGGCGTAACGGACGGGAATGCCCGGCCGCCGATTCGTGACATGCTTAATTGTGGATGTGAAGTTCTTCTGGGGACGGATAATGTGATGTTTGTCCAGCCGGATATGCTTCGGGAAATGGCCTTTACCGGTACCATATACCAGTGTACACCATCAGAATTGCTCAGTATGGCAACGGCAGGTTCGGCACTTTTTGCTCAGCCATATTTTTTGGAAGTGGGGAATCCCGCCCGGTTCTTTACTGTGGATCCCCTGCGCGAAAATCTGCACTACTCGCGTGATATCCTGAAATCTGTCTGCTATCGGCTCTTTTGTATATAAGGATATGCGAACCCTTTATACTGCTCCCAGCAAAATAGTATAAGATATTTTCAGAGGTGGCAATCATGAAAACAATTCTTGTTGCTATTGATGGGTCTGATGCAAGTGTTAAGGCACTTACAACAGCCATTCAAGAAGCAAAGGCGTGGGAGGGGAGCCTTTACGCTGTCTATGTTATTGAGAAGGGTGGTCTCGAAGACATTCCTGAGGATGCGAACCAGGAACTTCTGTATGCTGCTTTTGAAAAGGCAGGTAATACTGTTCTCTCCAAAGCAAAAAGGCTTGCAGCCGAATCTGACGTAGAGATAACGACAGAAATTCGTTTTGGCCATGCAGGTAATGAAATTCTGAAGATGGCTGAGGAGATCGGTGCCGATTCTATTGTTCTTGGTTCTCACGGACGATCCGGCATTGAGTCACTTCTTCTTGGAAGTGTTTCGTCTCATGTCGTCCGTCACAGCACGGTTACAACTATGGTGGTGAGATCATAACCGAGAAACTCGTCCGTGATTACATGACCCCGGATGTTGTAAGCGTTGAGATTCCGGGAAATCGTGATGATGTTTTACGGATTTTAAAGCGGACTGGTATTAGTGGCGTTCCGGTGACAAAAGAAGGAAAACTGGTTGGCATCATAACACGGAAAGATTTGCTTCGCAAAGCCGAAGAACTCCAGCTGGGTCTTTTAATGACGTCAGATCCGATGACTGTTGGCCCTGATGTACCGCTTACTGAGGCGGCCGATATCCTGATCTCAAAGAATATCAGGCGTCTTCCGGTCGTTGAAAAGGGTGAATTGATTGGTCTCCTTAGCGTCTCAGATTTGATTGGTGCTATTGCCCATATGGGGATTCAGGAAGAGATCCGTCACAGATTTACGACTTCATCGTCTGCTCTCTGGGAGGAAACGCCGCTTCCGCTGGTCGGAAGAATCATGGAGATTTCCCGGTGTGATGCAATTCCTATTCTCAGTCATGATTCGTATCTGACAGGAATCATTAGTGAGCGGGATCTGATCAAGCACGCCCTCATTGAAGATGATGTTATTGTCAGTGATTATTCAAATGGCACTGACGACGATGAATGGACTTGGGAAAGTATCCGGGATATTCATACAATATCTTATGGTATCTCAAAGGTACAGCTTCCAAACAAACCGGTGAAAAAAGCGATGATTACCGATGTGATTGCTGTTCCTTTAAACGAGGAAGTCAGCGAGTGTGCCCTGAAGATGAAACGTGCAAGGGTAGACCAGCTGCCGGTTATCAATAATGATAAGAGGATGGTGGCTATTCTCTTTGATAAAGAACTCATAAAGGTTCTTCTTCCCCAGAAACGTCTGGATGAGATCACCTGTGCGAAATAAGCACGGCACTCATTTATTTCTCATATTTTTAGCTATATTGCACAAGCTTTATGAGATGTCGGGGCATTTAATACACAAGGCAATTTTATTCTCGTTTGGCTCTACGTCTTTTTGGAGGTCTTAAATGCCCGAACACTCTCAGGAATATTCTAAAGGAACAACAACGGTTGGTATCGTCTTCGATAAAGGTGTCGTGCTTGCTACAGAACAGCGAGCTACGATGGGCACGATGATTGCATCAAAGAAGGCAAAGAAGGTTTACAGGATTACTGATACGATTGGCATGACAACTGCTGGTGGTGTTGGTGATGCTCAGCAACTGGCACGTCTGCTTCAGGTTGAATGTAACCTGTATCAGATTCGTAGAGACCGTGTGATGACAATCGGTGCAGCTGCATCGTTGCTATCAAACGTGCTCAACCAGAACAGAATGTATCCCTATTATGTACAGCTTCTTGTTGGCGGTCTCGACGAGAATGGTCCGGGTATTTACTCAGTGGATGCGATGGGTGGTGCTTCGCCTGAAGATGAGATAGTCGCAACAGGATCCGGGTCACCATTTGCGTACGGTGTTCTTGAAGACCGGTACACAAAGAATATGGATGAGAAAAAAGCAGTTGATCTGGCTATCCGTGCCCTGAGAAGTGCCATGAAACGTGACTCGGCTTCAGGTGAGGGGATAAGCGTTGTTGTCATTACTGCTGATAAATACGAAGAAATAGCAAAGAAATAATTATTTTCTGCAATTTCTTTTTTTCAATATTTTTTTAGGACGATATCTATGTTAATTGATGAACGGCTCAGAGAGCTGAAAGCTAAGATTGAGACGAAAGTACCTGCTGGCATTACTATATCTGAAGTGGAATTTGAAGGGCCGGAACTGGTAATATATACTGACGAGCCGAAAAAATTTGCAGACGAAGCAGATCTGATTAAAATACTGGCCCGTGACCTGAGAAAGCGGATTGTTGTTCGCCCGAATATTCTTGAAGATCCTGAGCTTGCCGCACCCAAAATAAAGAAGATAGTTCCGGAGAACGGTGGTGTGACCGATCTCTTTTTTGATCCTGATACCGGTGAAGTGCTCATTGAGGCAGAGAAGCCTGGTGTCGTGATCGGGAAGAACGGTAGCACGCTGCGGGATATCACCAAGGAAATCGGATGGACGCCGAAAGTTGTCCGTACGCCTCCAATTGAGAGCAAAACGGTGAAAAACGTCCGTCAGTATCTACGTTCGGTACGGGACGAGCGTAAAGACTTTCTCCGGCGTATCGGACGGCGGATACACCGTGATGTTACCAGTAAAGAGCGTTGGCTCCGGGTAACAACACTGGGATGCTGTCGGGAAGTTGGCCGTGCAGCATTTTTGCTTTCGACACCAGAGAGTAAGATTCTTATCGATTGTGGCGAAATGCCCGGCAACCCGGAACTGTACCCTTATATCAATGTCCCTGAGATCTTCCCGCTCAATACTCTTGATGCTGTGGTGCTGACGCATGCCCATCTGGATCACTCTGGGTTGATACCTCTCCTCTACCGCTATGGTTATGATGGCCCGGTCTACAGCACTCCGGCAACCCGTGACCTTTCAGCGATGCTCCAGCTTGACTATCTTGATGTGGTTAGTAAGGAAGCAGATTATGTTCCTTATTCCTCAAAAGAGGTCCGTGAATACCTGAAACACTCGATTGTGCTGAATTACGGAAGTGTCACCGATATTGCACCGGATATTAAACTAACAATGCACAATGCAGGCCATATTCTTGGATCTGCTATCTGTCACTTCCATGTGGGGGATGGTCTGCATAATATTGCGTTCACCGGAGATTTCAATTATGCCAAGTCCCGTTTGTTTGATATTGCGACTGTGAACTTTCCCCGTCTTGAGACGCTCTTTATGGAAAGTACCTATGGTGGATCGCACGATGTCCAGCCGAAACTTGCTGTGGCTGAAGAAAAACTCTACGAGGTTGTGAATCAGACGATTGAACGTGGCGGGAAAGTTATTATCCCGGCTTTTGCGGTTGGTCGGTCACAGGAAGTCATGCTGACACTTGAGGAAGGTATTCGTGAGAAGAAGATCCCGCCGGTGAAGATTTATCTTGATGGTATGATTAAGGAAGCGACGGCGATTCACACGACCTATCCGGAGTACCTGAATCCTGATTTGCGTCGGCAGATCTTCCAGGAAGGTCACAATCCTTTCCTTGCTGAGTGTTTTATCCAGGTTGATTCTCCGTCCATGCGTCAGCAGGTTATCAATAGTGATCCCTGTGTGATTATCACTACCAGCGGAATGATCAGCGGTGGTCCGGTGATGGAATATCTGCGCCATCTTGCTGAAGACGAGCGAAATACCCTGGTGTTTGTTGGGTATCAGGCGGATGGAACAATGGGGCGGCGTCTTCAGAAAGGATGGCGTGAAATTCCAGTCGGGCGACGTGAATCGATTGTTGTCAATCTTGAGATTCAGACGGTTGATGGATTTTCCGGGCATTCGGATCGCAACCAGCTGATGAGGTATGTCAATCATTTAAATCCGCGCCCCGAACGGATTTTCTGCATCCATGGCGATGAACGCAGCACCATCGATCTCGCGAGTTC
>CAZBGM010000035.1:0-5637 GCA_964491505.1 uncultured Methanomicrobiaceae archaeon
TCTTCCTGAAAATAAGCAATGTGCTGCAGATTATCATCTTCATCAAAAAGAGGTGCAACATAGTAGGCAAAAAATTTGTTCCTAAAGTGTTCCTCTGAAGTGGTAGCTTCTCCAGTGTTAATTGCCTGATTAATAGTAGCTAGTTTTCCCTGAGCGATCTCCGGTGGGAAGAGTTCCATGGCATTTTCACCATAGATATTCTCATCAGATATTTCAGTAAAATGCTTCAGACAGCGAATGCCACTTTGATTGATAGCAATAACCTCACCCTGAGGGTTGAGGAGCATGGCAACATGGGGTGAGGCGTCAATCAGATGACGCAGATCTTTTTTCTTCTGGATGATTGCTTTTTCAGCAGATCTTCGACGGACTGCCTGTTGAATCTGGTTGGCAAGCTGAGTATAGAGTGCTCTGGTGTTGCCACCTTTCTGAAGATAGAAATCAGCACCGTTGTTGAGTGCCTCAATTGCCACATCCTCTCTGTTTTTCTCGGTAAAGACGATAAACGGAATATCAGATCCGCTTTGACGGATTGCGGATAAGAGAGTTATTCCGTTCATCTCCGGGATATCGTAGCCTGAAACTATAGCATCGTATCTTCCGGTGTGAAAAAGTGAAAATGCATCATGACCTGATGCCGCAGACGTAACCTCAAAAGCGTACTGACTTTCAAGAAATAATTTCGCTGCTTTCAGCACCAGTGGGTCATCATCAACCTGAAGAATGTGGATGATCGAGATACCTCCCTTGAGTGTAGAGAGGAATGCCCATCTCATAAATGTGACGATATTGACTTCTTCAACTTCCGGGTTCGGTTAGTGAATTAAAAATCAAACAGAGTTTTCTGGGAGAGAAGCTCAGGAATAAGGCGGCTTTCAAAACGCCAGCTTTCGGATCCAAGGATCATTGAAGTGTAAAAAATGGCTTCCTGAAGGGTATCACAGGGAATGGGCTTTTCATCCAGTGCTTTTCGACAGGCTTCACGAACGACCCAGACCCCCAGAGGTGCCCAGTAATCTGAAGTAACTCTGCGCACGATAATAACCCGTGCGCTGCGCCGGATCTTGTTCAGGTAATCAGTCGCAGCAAGGCGTGCCGCGTAGTAGGCACCGGCTATTGGAGAATAATTCCGCTTTTTCATCGTCTCCTGATCCTGCACGACCGAACCATTTTCTCCTCCCCAGAGGCTTCCTTTTTCAAGCACCTCAATCATCTCATAGCGCCAGTCTCCGGGAACAAAGATACAGACTATCATGTTGGCATACAGAGTTGTGGAGAAGATCTGAATCTCCTGCAATGGCTGAAACCGGGTGGTTAAAGCACGCAGGGCCTTCGAGATGGTATCATCCACCGCAGTGATCCCCCAGCGCGTTGGGACAACCTTTCGTTTTACGCCTAAAAGCCCCGCACTCATTAAATCACTGATATGGTACACATCAATACCATCCTGATACAACTGCCCGACCGCCTCGGTCGCCCGCAGGTCCGTGTCTCCGGTTATCCTCTCGACCGTGCGGGGCACGGTAGGGTTGTCCAGCACATCAATGGCCCGTAAATCTCCTGAAAGACCGACCGGAGCGATAGTCCCGTCAAATTTTAGTTCAAGGGAGACTGGTTTTAAAAATGCTGCTTCTACATCTACCGGCACTGCGGAGAGGGCAACTTCCTGTACCGCATCTTTAAGTCGTGCCGGGGGAGCATTGCCCCGGATGGTCCTTGAACGCATGCCGACGATATCGTCAATGGAATATTCCTTCGCAATCCATTCCTTCGGAGAATCGCTCTCACCAATAAGCAGTGGACCTCTTGAAACCTGAGGATACCCATACGTCCCGATAAAAACTGAAGGAGCGCCACCCATATAGGAATCGACGGTTTTCATACTAGTCCGTGCATGAAACCGTGCCATCACCGGGCAGCGCATCAGACCACAGAAACCCCTTCCTTTACATTCAGCACATGGTCGTGTCATGATGCTCCTGAGAATTCATTTTGATCAATTCCGACGGGTATCTACGACGATTTTGAATGTCGCAGGTAGTTCTCTGAGTAATTGTTTTACCAGTTCACTCCAGCAATAATTTCTGTCCTTTTCGATCGTGGCGGCAAGCATACGGCCAGCCTCATCGTCGGTTTTGTCCAGAATCTCAACAACGACTGATTCGTCTGCATAATATGGCTCGATAATGGCATCACGATCACCGTCAACGACGCCAAAGACCGGAATGCCCAGATGTGAGCAGATATGGCCACAGACCGCAGTGGTGTCATCCCCTATAGAAAGCATCCCGCAGGTCGTGTCATTGATCTGATTATACACCATGGTCCCGGCATGATCAATGATCGCAACGGTGCCATGTGTTCTTCGTAGCGTTGAGAGTTGAGGCGCCTGATTTCGCACCGTACCACTTTTGCACCACGCTGTTTCAAGATTGACTGGTCTGTGGCATATAAGTTTTTCAAGACCGTGGGGTTTTGGTATGATACCCTCAAGTGGAAGGACGTCTCCCTTTTCATCGATCCCAAGAGTCACTGAAGTTTCGGTTGCCTGTCCGATCACGATGCCATTCACAAATACTGGCTCGCCGGGAACACAACCTCGTATGACCCGTGTCTGTTTGTTCCAGTCCCCTGTGGCGAGTCTCGTTGTGCGGGGTTCACAGCGATACCCAAAGACATCGGCAAGACGCTCTGCCAGTACACTATCACCACCGTTCCAGACAAAAACAGTCTCTGCGGCACATTCTACGTGTACAAGACCTCGATGATCACCCAGACGTCTTGCCACAATCTCACCGAATATCTCTCCTGAGTCCGGATTTTTCCCCCGGTTGAGGAGGAAGGCTCCTTGTTCAGTGCTACGCAGGGCTGAAATCTCTGAAGGTGGCCTTCCGGGACAGGAACACGGAATGCCGGATTCTTCGGCAGCGGTTCGTGCCATAACGCCAGCAACAATAATTTCCTGTGGTGATAGGTGGGCAAGGCAGAATGCCACGTCACCTTCGTCAAATGCCTGAGGGCCATGCACAACCACGACTGGCCCATCCGGAGAAAAGGATTTGTGTGTCAAGAAATTACTCAATCAGATGATAGTATATTTTCCGATGCCGCTTTCCGGGGTGCCTGTGGTCTCCAGCCATCCACTGATAGAACCGTCGATCTTTGTGCTGATATAGTCAGTGTAGGCATTTGATGAACTGCCAAACCACCACCAGGTGTTCTCACCGGTGCAGGATGCCATTATTTCGGTGATTGTCGCTGGTTCGGCAGTAAATTTCGCAAAGATCTTTCGGGAGGGGTCAGCCGTTGCCATATCGGGTTTCTGCTTCAGATCTGCTCCAATCAGATAGGCCCCGTTCTCCGGGTTTCTGGTTGGAATGATTACGTCTGATGGAATACTTGCATGAAGAATGGTGCCCCGCCCCTCAGGTGCTGCGGAAAGGAATGGCGTGGTAACCTTAAGGTAGGACGCTTCTCCGGGGGTTCCAACCAACACAAGATTCCAGTCCTCAGGATAGTCGCTAGTATCTGTGAGCATGAGGGGTGTTCCCAGATCACGCCCTGTGTTATCAGCTGGCAGTGGCACCAATAAGGTAACATTCGAGAGATCACTGGTTGGTGTAATAGTGAGGGTATATTCATAGTTGCTTGTTATTGGAACCCCGACCGTTGCAAAGCCGTTGGGATACGACATTCCCGCCAGAGTGATCACCGCGAGAACGATGAAAAGTGTTGCGAAAATGAGTCCGATTAACGTTTTGGTGCTTTTTTCCATTTTTGTCTCCTGAAATTATTATGTTAACGAGGATATTTTTCAACGGTCTCTTCAATTAGCTTTAGTGCATTTGCTCTTCCGTTCTGGGTACGAAACTGTTCAGAGAGGTCCGGAGGAGTGAGGAGCATTGCCCGGTCGATTGCCTCAGAAAGTTCGAGCATGGAAAGATCCGGGCTTCCTTCCACAATAATGCCTGCCCCCATTTCTGCGACCTTGCGTGCGTTGTTCCATTGTTCAGGGTGGTACGGATCGATGATGATAACCGAAGGCTTCTGGAAGAATATGGCATCATGAAGGGTTGTCAGCCCCCCATGGAGAATCATCACCCGTGCTTTGGCCATATGCTGCCTGATATCTGGCACATAACCAAAGGTCTCAAAATTATAGCCATTTTTAGGAATGCCCTCTGCGGTTGAAAAGACCTCGAAAGGAAGGTCCGGGCGATTTTTTCCGATCTCTTTGAGTTTATTATAAAGAGGAATTTTGAATGGTTCGCCTCCAAAGCTTGCAAAGACGGTCTCTTTGCGAACCTCAAAGTTCCCGATGTTTTCATCCATCATGGGGCCGACAAAATGATATTCTCCATGTTCGGGGTTTGGAACAATATTGTCACCGCAGATGGTCCAAGGGGGTGCAAAGTCGGGGACGATAATGGCATCAGGGACAGTGAGGTAGTGATCAACGATTGAGGAGAGAGCTCGCCACTGAATCGCATCTTCACCTGCTGCGGCGGATGCAAACCGGTTTTGATTGGTCATAAAGAGCGCAGGGATCTTTTCAATCCGAGCTGCCGGTACTGCCGCATACATTGTATCGGCGATAACCAGATCGACATCAAGCTTCTGAATGAGTCGCCTTACATCACCAAAGGCGTGGTACAGGTCCATGATGACATGGCTTGAGGAACGCAGGGTTTTGGTAAGTGAAAAATATCCTCCCTCTCCTTCGAGAACGACCTCCCGGACCGTCTCATGCAGATTTGGAATGCTTTCCTTTTTCAGAAATGCCAGTGCTCTCCCATATGATGCGAGATGGCAGGTGTGGCCATGTTCGGTCAGGTAGCGGGCAAGCTTCGATGAACGGGAGGCATGACCAAGTCCTTCGCCACAGATAACAAAGAGGATTTTCATTCTGGTTCTTCCTGATATAGGTGATTAAGATAGTATGAACCATGCATGAAACTGAATGATTCAGGCACGGTTGGTGAAAATGAGATTGCCATTTTCATTATCATTCTGAGATAATTTCTTTTTGAATGTTTGTCTCCGGATTACAAAAATCAATAGCTTTGTTCTGGAAGATGGGATGCATGATCCGTACCGTTAAAATGTGAACGTGCCGGAGAAAGAAAATGAAAATTTACGTACATTTACTATTGACAATCAGAACATTCAGAGAAAAGATGATGGGCTCGTTGAGATTCGAACTCAAGACCTCCGCCGTGTCAAGGCGACGTCATAAACCAGCTAGACCACGAGCCCTGTTGTGCTCTAAGATGTTGTCCGTTTTATTTCTTAAACCTGTTGATTGGAGGCAGTACCCCTCCCTGCCCATGGTGTCGATATCGGACCAAACCAAATAATTGAATAATTCTTTTCCCGTATTATACTTCAGGCAGGTGTCATCTGGGTGGGAAAATACATAACTTCTGATTTTCAGAAAATTCTGGTCATAGGAGTTGTTGTCGGTATAATCTCCGGCTTTGGGGCCTATCTCTTCTATAGCGGCCTGAAATATGGCAGTCTCTTCGTCATGAAGTACCTCTGGGGGTACCATTACCCCGCAGAAGGTGCATCTCTTACAGATATCGCCTCCTGGGCACCACCTGAGGCAGGATTTCTGTTTCTTCCGATTATCTGTAT
>CAZBGM010000035.1:5737-9010 GCA_964491505.1 uncultured Methanomicrobiaceae archaeon
TCATTCAGATTCCGTTATTCGCTCTTCTGGGTGTTGTCTGTGGTCTGTTTGGAAAGCTCTACTGCCATTCGTTCTATGGAACCAGAGATCTCTTCGCAAATTTTTTCACGCAACACAATCTTCCTAAAGTACTCAAACCAGTGACCGGTGCGTTCTTTATCGGCATCGTTTTTGTTCTTCTCTGGTACCTTGCCCCGGAAACCCGGATAGTTGCTCTGGGAAGTATCGGTTCGGGATACGGATTTATTCAGCTGATGATGTATAACATGGTCCCGCTCTGTGTGCTCATCATGATCCCATTCGTAAAAATTTTCATGACCTCTTTTACCATCGGGTCCGGCGGGTCTGGTGGTGTTTTTGCGCCGGGTCTGACGATTGGCGCATCAGCGGGTGCTGCGTTTGGTACAATTCTTCATCTCTGCTTTCCAACAGTTGTAAGTGTCTCAGCGGTTCCTGCCTTTGCCGTGGTGGGAATGATCGCCCTCTTCGGCGGGGTGGCAAACGCGCCAATCTCTGTGCTGATTATGGTTATTGAGATGACCCATAATTATTCCCTGCTCCCTCCGGCGATGATTGCCGTTGCTATCTCCTACATCATAACATCCAAAGATACGATCTTCCGGGCACAGGCAGAATCAAAACTCGATTCCAATGCGCACCGGGGTGAGTATCACATGGACATTGCCCAGATGATCACCGTGGGAGAAGCAATGGTCCCGGGTCATCAGGTGATCACCGTCTCGCCGGAAACATCCAGTGGAGAGGTGGTAAGGATGATGGAGCAGACGCGTCACACCGGTTATCCTGTGACCCGGGAGGGCGTTCTTGTAGGTATTGTAACTGTTGGCGACCTTCCGAATTATCTCAGAGGAGAGACGGATCGCCCGGTTGGGGACTGCATGACGAAGGATGCTCTGACCGTCACACCGGAATGCACTCTGGATACGGTGCTCCGTCAGATGGCAGAGAACAGCATTCATCACTTCCCGGTTATTGATTCTGATGGAATCTGCGTTGGATTTCTGACGACAAGTGATATTCTTCGTTCGTACACCGAGAAGATCAAATTACTCTCGGAAGCAGACGGAGAGTAGAAAAAAAGAAAAAAATAAAATTTTTTTTGGTCCGAACTCGTTCTTCAGATGTGGGCGTATTTTGCTGTAAAAACACCTTTAATCTTCAGGAACTTCTCAATTGCTTCCTGTGGGACTTCGGAGTCTACGTTTAAGACCATCACTGCCTTCTGACCCGGGTCATTTCTGCCAACCTGCATGCCGGCGATATTGACGTTGTAGTTTCCGAGGGTAGTCGCAAACTGTCCAATGACTCCCGGAACATCGTGGTGCCGTGAGATGACGACATGGCCACCTGGTGTCATATCGGTCATATATTCTCCAATACCAACGATTCTGAGTTTTTCTGCTGAAGCCACGTTACCGGATACCGACTCGCTCATCGTATCTGTCTTCACCCGGATAGTGACAATATTTGAAAATCCTTTGGACTGTTCCGTGCGGGTCTCGGTCACTGAGATGCCGCGTTCTTTCGCAACAAATTCTGCATTGACAATATTGACTGGTGCCTGAAGGATAGGGTCAAGAAGACCCTTGAGGGCAAGACGGGTAATATATCTGGTATTCTGACCGAAGTCTGATGCTTTGCCGCCATATTCGATCTCCACTGATTCAATTCTGCCTTCAATGAGTTGAATAAGCAGTTTTCCCATCTTTTCAGCGAGAATAGCATAGGGCTCAATGGTTTTTTGCAAATCCGGTGGAACCATTGGTGCGTTGACTACATATTTTGCCGATCCACCTTTTAAGACTTCCATGCACTGTTTGGCAACCGATACAGCAACATTCTGTTGTGCTTCCACCGTGCTTGCTCCCAGATGCGGTGTTGTGATCACCTGATCAAGGGTTAGGATCTTTGATGCTGCGGTTGGTGGCTCCTCTTCGTAGACATCCAGCGCGGCACCTGCTACCTTTCCTTCAACGATAGCATCGTAGAGATCATTCTCGTTGATAATGCCCCCCCGGGCGCAGTTGATGATCCGGACGCCGTCTTTCATGGTTGCGATGGACTCTTTATTAATCAGGTGATGGGTTGAGTCAATAAGTGGCGTGTGGACGGTAATAATATCTGCGACGGTCAGAAGTTCTGGCAGGTCTACCACCGATGCTCCGATCTCACTGGCGCGCCCTTCGTTGATGAATGGATCATAGGCAACGACATTCATCTCAAGACCGATGGCACGCTTGGCTATCTCCTGACCGATACGTCCGAATCCGACAATCCCAAGTGTCTTCTCATTGAGTTCAACACCCATGAACTGTGATCGTTTCCATTCTCCACGCTTGACCGATGCGTTTGCCTGTGGAATATTGCGCACCATGGAACACATCATCGAAAGTGTGTGCTCGCAGGCGGCAAGCGTGTTGCCTGATGGTGCGTTTGCGACAATGATACCCCGCTTGGTTGCGGCGTCAAGGTCGATATTATCGACTCCGGCACCTGCCCTGCCGATATATCTGAGTTTATCTGCAGCAGCGATGACCTTAGCAGTTACCTGAGTTCCGCTTCTGACGAGAAGTCCGTCATATTCACCGATAATAGCAATCAGTTCATCCTCTGATAGGCCGGTTTTAACATCGACTGCACAGAAATCCTGTAACAGTGCAACGCCTTCCTCTGCGAGTGAATCACTAACCAGAACTTTATAATTCACGTAAAAATCCCCATATAGAATGGTCACCCTGAAACTTGAGGGTTTGCCCCCTGAAAACCCGGTCTTTTCGAGCCCTATCAAGCAAGCATATTAGGTATTAATTAGAACAATTAATCAGACTCGAAAAAAAGGTGGAAGTGGATGAAAAACGTGCCTGATATTCTGTGGTTAGCAGAGATAAAAAAAGACGATATTCCTTCCGTTGGTGGAAAAGGTGCGTCTCTTGGAGAGATGACTTCCATTGGCCTTCCGGTCCCTGATGCCTTTGTGGTTACTGCTCAGGCATTCCGGAAGTTTCTGGTTGAAACCGGCATTGAGGATGAGCTCTTTGCAGGTCTTCGGGATGTCGATGTAGAAGATGGAGAGGAGCTTGACCTCGTAGCCGAAAGGGCAAAAAAGATGGTTATGGACGCCCCGATGCTGGACTCTATCAGAGACGCGGTCTTTTCATCATATCACAAGATGGGTGATGATGTGGTGGTTGCGGTTCGTTCCAGTGCGACGGCCGAAGATCTTCCTGATGCAAGCTTTGCAGGCCAGCAGGA
>CAZBGM010000035.1:9110-15447 GCA_964491505.1 uncultured Methanomicrobiaceae archaeon
TTCATCGCCAACAAGAAAATTGAAATTCTTCCGGACGGGGACCATGGCACTATCGAGCTTGAGGTGCCAAAAGACCGTCAGGACATCGCGGTTCTCTCTAAAAAAGAAATAGAGAAACTTGCAAAATTTGCGTTAATTTCAGAAACGCATTATGAAGGCCCTCAGGATATTGAGTGGGGCATTGTCGGGGACATTATCTATATTCTCCAGTCACGCCCGATAACGACAATAAAAAACACCGGAATAATGAGACAGAGCTCTATGGATGAGAAAGCGACAATCCTTCTTGAAGGACAGGGTGCATCGCCGGGTATTGCGAGTGGAAAAGTTGTCATCTTAAACAATGCCAAAGAGACTGGCAAGGTCAAAGAGGGCGACATTCTCGTTGCCAAGATGACGAACCCCGATATGGTTCCTGCCATGCGCAAGGCAGCGGCCATTATTACTGACGAGGGAGGTATGACCTGCCACGCCGCGATTGTCTCGCGTGAACTTGGTACACCGGCAGTCGTCGGAAGCAAAACCGCAACACGGGATCTTAAAAATGGTCAGATTGTGACGGTTGACGGAGAGAAAGGTCTTGTTTTTGATGGTGCTGTCAATACCCCGGCAGATGAGCAGTCTGCAGCGGTCTCGGTTGCTGCGGCCCCGCTGATCACCGCAACAAGCATCAAAGTCAACGTATCTCTTGCGGAAGCAGCAAAGCGTGCAGCTGCAACCGGAGCAGATGGTGTTGGTCTTCTTAGAATTGAACACCTGATTCTTGGTCTTGGCAAGGTGCCCGGCTGGTTTATCCGTAACAACCGTGAAGAGGAGTTCATTAATGAACTCTACACCGGCATCAAGGCTATTCTGGATGAATTCTCCGGAAAGCCGGTCTGGGTCCGGACACTTGACGCACCGACCGATGAGTTCCGCAATATGCCTGGTGGCGAGGACGAGCCTGAAGAGCACAACCCGATGATGGGATGGCGTGGTATCCGCCGGGATCTCGAGGACAAAGAGCAGTTTGGCATGCAGATTGAGACCTTCAAACGTCTATGGGACGAGGGCTATGACAACATGGGCCTGATGTTCCCGCTGGTATCTCACCCCCGTGAGTTTATCGCTGCCAAAGCGATGCTTGCAGAGCACGGCGTTGATGTGGAGAACAGAACTCTTGGTGTAATGCTTGAGATTCCGTCCAGTGTGCTCATGGTTGATGAGTTCATCGCGGCAGGTATCAACTTTGCCTCATTCGGGACCAATGATCTCGTCCAGTACACGCTGGCCGTTGACCGTAACAACCAGAATGTCGCTGAGATGTACGAACCCGAACACCCTGCGGTGCTCTGGCTCATTGACTTCGCCATTCAGAAGTGTCGGGCAGCAGGAGTCGAGTGCTCGATCTGTGGTCAGGCTGGTTCAGACCCAAAGATGGTCGAGTGGCTCATCAACCATGGGATCTCCTCGGTTTCTGCAAATATCGATGCCATTAAAGTCATCCGTGAGACTGCTGCCCGGACTGAGCAGCGGATCATTTTGGAATCGGCGAGAAAGTAGATGAGAACGTCGGGTCTTACACTGGAGGAAACCGACCACCTCCTCTCTTCTGCAAAAAACAGGGATCTGGGATACCATCAGGTTTTAAGCTCCATGTGCACGATGCCTCATCCGGTGGCAGTAAAGGCGCACATGATGTTTCTGGAATCAAATCTGGGAGACCCCGGTCTTTTCAGGGGCTCCTATGAACTTGAAACCCTGTTGGTACAGCGCCTTGCCGGTCTGATGCACGGGCCAAGCGCCGAAGGATACGGAACTTCAGGTGGGACGGAATCAAATCTACAGGCAATGCGGGTTGCAAGGGAGCGAAAAAAGCTGAAGTGTCCAAATATTGTCGTCCCTGCTTCAGCTCATTTTTCCTTTGAGAAGGCGTGCAGGATTCTCTCACTTGAGATGCGCACGGTTCCCTCTGATGAGAGTTGCTGCATGAACCCTGATCTGGTAGAAGATCAGATAGATAAGAATACGATTGCGCTAGTCGGGGTTGCCGGTTCAACTGAGTACGGCACTGTCGATCCGATTGCTCATCTCTCAGATATTGCAGGCGATCGGGATCTATTTCTCCATGTTGATGCAGCATTTGGTGGTTTAGTGCTCCCCTTCCTTCCCCATCCACCTGCCTTTGACTTTTTGCTTCCCGGCGTTGATAGCATATCCATCGATCCCCATAAAATGGGCATGTCCACGATTCCCTGTGGGTGTTTCCTGCTCCGGGACGCTGATGATTTTCGACATCTGGGCGTGGACACTCCATATCTCACCGTGAAACGGGAATACACCCTTGCGGGGACTCGTTCAGGCGCCGCCGTGGTTGCTGCCGCCGCCGTGCTGGAACATCTTGGTACTGACGGGATGAGATCGATAGTAACGACCTGCATGGATAATACTCATTATCTGATTGAAAAGATGGCATCCCTTGGTTTTCCGGTTATTGTTACCCCGGATGTCAATGTCGCCGCTTTTGACTGCCCGCTTCGCCCGGAAGGATGGGTTGTCTCCACAACTCGCAATGGGCATATGCGTATCGTCTGCATGCCCCATGTCACCCGCCCTGTCCTTGATGCCTTTATCGCTGCACTGGAGGTGCAGGCACATGTTTAATAAACTTGAAGAATCCTTTAAAACCTGCCCTATCGTCAAACGCGGCGAGTATAATTATTTCATCCATCCGATAAGTGACGGCGTCCCGCTTGTTGAACCCGCTCTTCTGCGTGAGGTTGCGGCGATGATGATCCGGACACTGAACTTTGATGGTGTGGATAAGATCGTTGTTACTGAAGCGATGGGTATCCACATTGGTGTCGCCCTCTCTCTGGCGACCGACATTCCCCTGACCATCGTCCGCAAACGTCCCTATGAGCTTCCCGGTGAGTGTGCCCTTCATCAGACGACAGGCTACTCGAAAGGCGAACTGTATATGAACAATGTCAATCCCGGGGACAAGGTTCTTGTTATTGATGATGTGCTCTCAACCGGCGGAACGATGAAGGCAGTCTTAAAGGGCTGTGCTCTCTGTGGTGCTGAGGTTCTTGACGTGCTGGTCGTTATCAAACGCGGTGAAGTCGATATTGGCCGGGAATACAAATATTTAATCGAGATTGAGGTTGATGAGTCCGGCGTTACCGTACTTGACACTCTCCTCTGAGGAGATCTGTGCCCTGCACGAAACAGGGGCACAAACAGTTGCCCTTCAGGCACCGGAAGGTCTGAAACGCCATCTTTTCAGGGTGACAAAACAGCTTCGTGCAGAGGGTTTTTCGGTCTGTATCAGCGGTGATCCCTGTTACGGGGCCTGTGATCTCTGTATGGAAACGAAGGCGATGGCTGATGTGCTGCTGCATTTTGGGCATGCACCGGTCGATGATACGCCGGGCGTTATCTATCACTTTGCCCCGGCAAGTCCTGATCCGGCAGGGGTGAAAAATGCCCTGCCCCTCCTTGAGGATACGACTGTTGGTCTTGTAACAACCGTGCAGCATGTTCATCTGCTCGAAGAGGTGAAGGGAGTGCTTGCAGAAAACGGCATTAACGCCGTTGTCTGTGATGGTTCAGAGCGGACACCCCTTCACGGTCAGGTTCTTGGCTGTTCGTTTGAGGCAGCACGAAAAACCGGTGCCCGTGAGATTCTGTTCTTTGGCACCGGGGTGTTTCATCCGATAGGCGTCGCGCTTACGACCGGGGCACGGGTTATTGCCTGTGATCCCTACACCGGTCGCTGTGAGGTTGCTGATGGTGATGCCCTGCTCCGCCGACGGTTTGTGCAGATTGAAAAGGCCCGTGCCGCCGAATCGGTCGGGATTCTGCTGAGCCTGAAGTCCGGGCAAAAAAGAGAGGAACTGGCGTATGAGCTGGCAGCACTCTCAGAAAATGCCGTTGTTATAACGATGCAGGAGATCACGCCGGATGCACTTCTCAATCTTGGTTTTGATGCCTATGTGAATACAGCCTGCCCGCGTCTTGCCTATGATGACCAGGTGCGCTTCCCGGTCCCGGTTCTTTCACCGCAGGAGTTTGAGATTGTCTGTGGGAAACGGACCTGGGATGACTATGCTATTGACGAGATTCTCTGATTTCACATGGCACCAAAACTCAGAACCCTGACTATCCAGCTTCAGAAAGTTGAACGGTTCCGGCATCCGAAGCTCTTCCTTGAGCAGTATGCGACACCGGCTGATATTGCTGCGCCTCTTCTGTTTTCAGCGTATCAGCTTGGAGACATTGAAGGAAAATCCGTTCTTGACCTGGGGTGCGGTACCGGGATGCTTGCTATCGGGGCAGCGATGCTTGGAGCTGCTTCGGTCGTCGGGATGGACAGTGACCCGGAAGCGCTCGTCGTGGCACGGGAGAATGCCGAGCGCCTTCGTATTAGAACACATATATCTTTTGAGGAAGCAACGGTTCCTGAAGGAGTCACTGGCCTATACGATACCGTGGTCATGAATCCTCCTTTTGGTGCTCATCAGGGAAACCGAAGAGCTGACCGGCCGTTTCTGAAAGCTGCTATTAACCACGCGGATGTGGTCTGGGCGATTCTCAACGCTGGAAGCAGGGAGTTTCTTTTAACTTTTCTGGAGGGGAGGGCAACGATAACCGATGCCTATGCAGGCAGTTTCACCATTCCGCACACCTTTGCTCACCATACCCGGGAACGTGTAGACATCCCGGTGGAAATTATACGTTTTGAACGGATCTGAAACTATCATGGAAGACAATCTGAAGAAAATCGGCATTCTCTCGCTGGCACACTTTACTATCGATCTCTACTCGCCGGTGATTCCGATGGTGTTGCCACTGTTGATTACGACGTATGGCTGGCCGTATTTTATGGCAGGTCTTGCGGTTTCGATGTTTAACATCGTCTCCTCGCTCAGTCAGCCACTCATTGGGTATCTGTCTGATGTCAAACAGATGGTGGTGCCGGTCTCACTCACGCTTCTGATTTCGGGAATCTGTATTCCGGCAACCGGTCTTGTCAGTCAGTACTGGATGGTTCTTGCGCTTGTAGGGTGTGCTGGTCTGGCCCATGCCTTCTTCCATCCGGTTGGTTTTGGAATGGCCAACCGTTTTGCCCGTGGGCCGAATATCGGGCGGCTGACCTCATATTTTGTTATCGGGGGGAATCTTGGATTTGCAATCGGTGGCCTGATTGCCGGTCTGTGTGTTGGCGTGCTCGGTCTTCCCGGTTTGATGGTAATGTCAATACCGGCTGTCTGTGTGGCGGTTCTGTTGTGGTTTGTCTTCCCTGTTCAGAAGCAGGATGAAATGGGGGATGGCCAAAAAAGCTGTGCGAAAGAACCACTTCCGCGAAAGATAAAGATTGGGATGGGTCTTCTCGTCAGTGCTGCGGCACTCCGGGCGTGGGTTATCTTTGGCATGGTTGCCTTTCTCCCTACGTTTATGATGCTGCAGGGCTACACAATCATTGAAGCCGGTATGATTCTTTCAGGGATGTTGATGGCAGGTGTTGTCGGGCAGGTCATCGGTGGGACCCTCTCTGATCGGTACGGACGCAAAGAGTACACCCTCTTCGGGGTTGCCACGTCGATTCCGTTCTTTGTACTGGTCATGATGAGTGACGGGCTTCTCTTTCTTGTTTCACTGATGTGCTTTGGTTTTTTGCTCTGGTCAACTTTCTCGGTCACGGTGACGATGTCTCAGGAAATGATGCCAAAGACAGTCTGCACCGCAGCAGCACTGATGCTGGGTCTGGCCCTCGGGGTCGGCGGTCTGGGTGTTGCCCTGATTGGCTATCTTGCAGATGCGACCTCATTAGGGTATGCTCTCTCATTACTGTTCATTCCGCTCGTCTGTTCGCTGGTGCTCTTTGCCATCATTCCCTTTCCCTGGAAATGGTTTGGGATGAAGAAGAGACATGGGATGCCACCCCGCGAGACCTAAGTATGGACTGGTTGAATCATCTGAAAGATTTTTCTCCCCTTTTTTGTCTGCTGGTGGAAAATGGTGCTGCGTTTCTGTCATTCTGAAGCCTGAAGCTATCAGGTATTCTATGTATATAAGCACCTGAGCCGGAAAGGCATATCAGCAAAAAATTCTAACATATACTGACACGCACAGACCCCCGTGGTGTAGCGGTCAATCATACCAGCCTTTGGAGCTGGTTACGGCGGTTCGAATCCGCCCGGGGGTATCGCTCTTTTTTCTGACATGTTGCTAAGTGCTGTATAGTAGTACAGATTGTCGTAATGAATCAGCCAGGTGGCCAAAGAATGGAAAAATCCGAGAAAGAAAAGAAGGGCGGAAAAAATTAAAGAATATCCAGCACGTTTCTGCCTGA
>CAZBGM010000036.1:0-15266 GCA_964491505.1 uncultured Methanomicrobiaceae archaeon
GCGGCTGGACTGGACCCGGAGGATCTGGCCTGGATGGGCTGGATGGGCTGGATGGGCTGGATGGGCTGGATGGAAGGATACCGGTAGCAGTGCAGGGAGATGAGGGTATGAGGGAGGGAACTCCCTTTTTTGGTGAAGGGAAAAGAAGTGAACCACTTCGGGCAGCAGACTGCTCCTGCCAGTCGCAGACAGCTGCCCCGAAGTGGGAGGATTAATAAAACTCAGTTGTGCCGCCTGCCACTCACTCCCACCCTCCTTTCAGTCGGGATGCTCGTTTCGTGATAGGCGGCTGATGTGGCCGGTGGTTTCTTAGGATCTCTTACGCCCGAACCCCTCACTTTTCCTCCGCTTGTGCGTGAGGAAAAGCTCATGGGTTCCGGCTGCTACCCTGGAATGCCTCCAGCGTCACCGCTCGCTCCGCTCACGGGCACGCTTCCGGCTGGCTAAAAAATGATTCACGGAATCTCTATTAAGGGTGATCCCGTTCCAATCCTACAATCAAAGAAATATTATCTGTTGCCATTCTCTCTGCCTCTGCCATAATAGTCTCACAAACTTCCTTCGCAGAACCGCCCCTCTCCAAAACCTTGCAAATAGTATTTTCACCAATCACTCCCCACACCCCGTCACTCATCACCACCACTACATCCCTGTCCCGGACCGGAACAGACACATCCACCTCAAACGCTCCCCTGAGCGTATGTGTCAGCACCCCGGCCATAGGGTGTCCCTTCCCTTCTTCCGGAGAAATCACACCAGAATCAACCAGCTCACGGACTGCAGAATGATCCTTTGTCTCAAAGCTGACTGAATATCCTCCGTCTGCCTCATGCGAAAAGAGATACGCCCGGCTGTCTCCGGTGTTCGCAACAACGGCCGAAGATTTACTCAGCAGCACCGCCACCAGAGTGGTATCCAGATTGTTCTGTCGGAGAATCGCTTCCGAACGAAGTTGAATATGTGCGGCTTTAAAAGCATCACTTAGAAGTTTTTTTCTGTCTTCATCCGGCATGCCTGGACGATAACTGCCTTTTATTTCCTCGCAAAGAATCCTGACTGCCATAGCAGATGCTACCTCTCCGTCCCGGTGCCCACCCAGACCGTCAGCGACAACAAGGAGCACCGCGTCTTCAAGTGCCAGAATCCCAATAGCATCCTCATTGGACTTTCGGCCACCAATAGCCGTCATTCCACAGCAGGTCCCATACGTAATGGTGCCTGTCTGTCCGCCGGAAAGGATGCTGTTCTTCATTGTTCTTTATTCTCCACCTGCTTCAGGAGATTGCCCATAGGAAAGGTGTCCTCTGACTTTTCGTTCAACGGAAATACGGCCAGTCTGAATCAGGTGCTGAATGTCTTCAGCTCGTCTGATTAACTCTTCCGGTACACCCTCAAATTCCTCTTTGAGTCGAATTTCAAGCTGATTTCTGAATGTTACGATATCGCTTTTCTCCTCCCCATGAACCAGGTGAATGAGATCATCAGTATAAAGATAAGCCTTATGCAGATCATTGATCTTCAGGTTCAGCACTACCAGTTCCCCGCAGAAAATAGCAGAATGGCGCATTTCTTTTTTCGTAACACTCTTCTCAAACGACAGAGTATAGCTCAGGTTCAGATAGGTCGCCAGATCTCTCTGGAGATCACCAACCGAATCATACCGTTCTTCAGGCATTTTCTGTAGGCAGGTAAGAATTATCGGGTCCAGCTTTTGTAGTTCCTGATAATACTCTGAAGGTTTTTTAGGATCTTTAAAAACAATACCAGAGGCAATCTCAGAAAAATGTTCTCCACTAAAAGGACGAACGCCGGTGACCAGTTCATAGAGGAGAACTCCGACCTGCCAGATATCTGTGCGTTCGTCTTTTTTCTTATTATCAATTTGCTCTGGTGCCGCGTACCCGGTAGTCATTCCGCTGTACTTTGAGGTAGTAGAGTCAGTCAGTGTCCGGGAAAGGCCCCAGTCCGCGATTCGGGCGATCCTGTTCTTAATCAGAATATTCTGAGGTTTCAGGTCACGATGAATGATATGCTCTTTATGGGCCTCTTTAAGGCCCTCACAGACATCAAAAATATATTTAGCCGCTTCTTCCGGCTTCACCGGCTTTTCAAGATCAGCAAGAGAACTTTCACAGAGCTCCATCTCAATATAGGCAAATGGTACAATATTGAAATCATTCACTGTTACAATGTTGGGGTGCCGGTCTATCTTTCTCCAGTTTTCAACTTCCCGAAGGAAGATGTTCCCGGTAGCCTTTGTCAGTTCTTTCGGAACTTTCACTGCTACCCACGAACCATCCTTTTTTTGTGCTTTGTACACCCTTCCAAAACCACCTTCGCCAATCAAATCTGCTGTCAGATACTCCTCAAGCAGTATATCAGGTGGTTGCTGGCCGTCAGTGGGTGGCCGGATGTAATTACCTGAACTGGCTCTGGGGTTCGGAGAATATCCGGCAACCGGTTTCACCATCATCTCAGGGGCCGTTAGTGAAACCTCAGGATCACTGACATTGATAAGTCCTGCCCGTGCCTGTTCAATGGCATGATTACAGCTCTTGATTAGCTGCTGAATATGAGCAGTTTCAGACAAAACCTGCCGGGTTACTGCCTCGTCATACAGGTCATTGAGATACTCAGTCACTGACCGGAAATGTTCCTTCGCGTTATGGAACTCACCGTTTTCGAAGAATTTTTTACCGTCTGTCATCCGGCGTTCTGCCTGCAAAATCCGTGACTGAATAATTCCTTCGTTTGCTGACATCACCATCTGCTCACTGGACGTATCGGGGGCATATGGCAGGTCTTTCAGATACGTTAGTGCAGCAAGATACCAGGGCTCCACCCGTTCAGGATCTGACTTGACTTCTTCATTTGCATCCTGAATCATTGTATCAACATGAGCATAATGACAGGACTGAATGCTATTCTCAATTGAATGTAGTGAAACTTCGATTTCACTGAGGCTGTCAAAGGACTGTTCGAAAGCAATTATCCGGGCAGAACTGAATTTTGTGTTTGCTTCCTGATATTGTTCAATTGCTTCAGAGTACTGGCTGCTGTTAAAGAGCTGGTTCCCGTTCGTTGTCGCTGCATTGCCCTGCTCAATAAAGGATGCCATGGACCTGTTCTCGATGGCAACACTGCCTTTTTTGATGTTGCTGTTGATCTTCTCCTTCAGAAGCTGAATCGTGTTCAGGTCGTCTTTCTGCCCCCGTGCAGTTGCCAGTTCTTCCGCACGATCATAGGCGTCAAGCGCTGCGTTCCAGAATCCGACAGCATGATTAAAATCTGCTTTTCCAAAGGCATCAAGGGCATTCTGATCGTTCCTGCGGGCATTATCCAGCAGATATTCAGTGGTTGGGTTGGCGGCAAGTTGTGCCTGGCAGGCAAGTTTACAGCACTCAGCAACAGATTCCCGGATAAGTGCCTCGCCAGCAGCATGAAGCAGATGTGTTGCTTCGGTCAGATTTCCTCCGGGAAGATTGCTGTTTATTAAGCTCACTGCCCGGTTGACTTCATTCTCTGTCTCATCGTATCTGCCGGACCCGTCAGATTTCTTTTGCTTCCTGACAAATCTCATCTTCCAGGGAATTTTTTCTTTTTTGGGTTTTGATTTTCGTTTAGGCTTTGAAGTGGTTTGTTCCTGATTGGCATTGACTGACGTGAGAGGTGCTTCCGGTGTTTTTTTTGCCCACCTATCTGAACCAGCGTCTGAAATGGTTGGTTTATGGTGTTTGGTCGATTCCTCTGCCGATTGATAGACCGTTTTCCCGATTTTAGGCTTTTTATCAGACTCTTGCGGCGCAGGTTTCAGGTAATCGACATAGCAGGCAGCACTTCTCTCGTCACCCAGGCGGGACGAGACAGCAGCAAGACGGGAAAGCACACTGGGATCGTTGGGATGTTCTTTTGCATAGAGGGAATATTGTTGCAATGCTTTTTCGTAGTCCATTCTCTCTGCATAATTATCTCCAAGTTTCAGAGCATCTTCCGTGTTTGCCATAACGGGCGGTGTGGCGGGTTGGGCTGGATTATCAATGGATTTTTTGTATGGAATTTCCTCAGCAATCGGATGATGATTCGGATCTTTGAGGTTTGTATCTTCAGAGTTGAGAACCGGTCCCGGCTTTTGATTACTCGTTGTTTGTTTCTTTTCAAACAGTTCTTCTTTCAGATTTGGATTCTGGGATGTTGCTTTGCTGAAATATTCCTTTGCTTCTGTATCATTGCCTTGTTCCCTCAAAGCCCGTCCAAGTTTAAACCTGACAACTGGATTTTTAGACAAAAACGTCAGTGATTCCCGGTAGAGAGCTTCTGCAAGAGAATAATTTTCTGCATCATAGGCATCATCTCCCAGGCGGGAGAGTTTTACACCCTGGTCTTCACGAATCATCGTTTCTCACCCTGCGTCTCATTTCCTGAAAGATCCATCCCTGTTGTTCGTTCAATCTTTTTGAGGATCTTTTCTTTTTGTTCGGCTTCTGCCCGCTCCTCATTCAGACTGATTTTATTCAGTGAACCGGCTTTTTTGTCAAAAGGAGTGAAGAGGAAATGACCGGCGATCATACCCAGAGGTATAAAGAAAAGGAGCATTTCAGCAATTGAATTGCCTGTTACTTCGTAAGGAATGAGAATTTCATAATAGATCCATCCGGGAATCAAAAATAGCAGATAATAAAAGATGATGTACTTGATGCGTCTGAGTGTAAGCCCCTTATCTTCGTAAATCACTCCTAAAAAGTATAAGCAATTTAAACCAAAGGCGACACCAAATAGTGCATATGTTAATATACCAAGGTCAGTTAGGCCAAGTATGCTAGTTGAGTCAGTAATGGAACGTATTGGTTCCAGTGTGGTAATTGCATAAATACCAGTGGTTAAAATATATAGTGTCAGGCTACTCTGCCGGAATAAAGCATTTTCCTCTTTTTCTTTGATGCCGGACCGAAGTGCAAAATCGAAGGAAAAGTAACATATGAGCAATCCTGCCAGCATACCATTTATGGTACTGAATCCTTCTGAAACTGAGAAGAAAGTGTTAATAAACCCTCCATAGAGGACAGAGAATATCAGAACTGGTGTAAGGTATGGATGATACCTATAGAATTTCATGTCCTGATACTGAACATCATCTGATTCGGGAGTACGTTGTAATGTTCTTAGATATCGACGCCCTGCATAAATCCCAAGTATCGAACAACCTAATGCAATATTGTAAAAACCAATGATAGGATCTGAAGACGACAGGTGAATTGCCATCAATCCCCCAAGAAAAGCACCGGCGATTGCTCCTATCAAACAAAAAATGACGGGATTCTGACTTTTTTTACTGATTGACTTTTTCCATCCTACAATAAGAAGCAGAACGAGCAAGAGAATCAGTATGATTATCCCGGTCCCGGTAAGGAGCTGTTCTTTTCCTTCCATTAACAGTTGATTATACTGAGGTGATGAAAAATCCGGGTCTAAAGATAATGCCATCTGATAACAGTTTCTGGCATTATCCACAGATCCTGTCTTTTCAGCAAGAACTCCTAAATTATTCCATGCGAGAGCGTTCTGCGGGTTCTCATTCAGTGCTAACAGCAGATAGGACCGAGCCTGTTCATAGTCGCCACGTTTCAGATAGGCGTGGCCAATATTAAGGAATACTTCCTCAACTAGGGTCGGATCATTCTCATAGGCTTTTTCAAAACTCTCAATTGCCTCATCATAAATCCGTCGTTTCATCAGGTACATGCCACTATCGAACCATTCTCTGGCATACGCCGGATTGGTGGCGGGTGCCACTTTTGCTGTGCTTTTTGTTGCCGTTTCAACCGCTGCCGGTTGCGCAGCAAGCACCTTCAGTTTCTGCTGGGTAGTACCAAAGTCCGGGTCCCGCTGCAGAACGAGCACATACGCAGACTTTGCCTTATCTGTCTCTCCGGCGTCCCGGTAGAGATCTCCCAGATAATCAAGAATCGCCGGAGATGAGAGCCCCCCCCGTTCATCGGAGACGTCAAGCAAGAACAGGATCCCCTGCTCCGGGCCAAACTGTGTGGCAAAGGTCCTGGCACGACCAAGCACCGCTTCGTTATTATCCGGTTCTCTCCTGTATACCCGGTCAAAAATATTCAGCGCATCCTGAGTATACTCCTGTGCCTCAAGGCATTTTGCCTTCAGAATCAGAGCATCCGAATTATCCTTCTCAAGTTCCAGTGCATAATCCGCCTTGCCATTCGCGGTAGAATAATCTCCCTTCTGATACCAAACTTCACCGATCAGAACATGGGGGAGCACCATGTCTGGAAAGATACCACAGGCTTTTTCATAATAGCCAATAGCACCATTATAATCTCCTTTTTCAAGGCACTCGTCACCGAGATTAATATTATAGGTGACTGAATTCTCTGTCGGACTGGCACCGCCCGGAGAACAGCACAGGCAAAAAGCGACTATACAAATGGTGGCAAGTAATGCTATGGCTCTGCCGGATGTGCTCACTGAAACCATGCCCCCCTTCATGTAATTCACTTTATCGTATTCTGGTATTTTATGAACAGACCAAATTCTGTTCCTGAAACGATCTGTTCATCCTGAAACATCCTCAAAAGAGAGGTTGTTCACCCTATTCTGTCTCGATACGGCGTTCAGTCACTCTCAGTTCTGCTTCCTCAGGATCAAGATCGCCTTCTTTAACAGCATGGATAGCCGCCAGAATCTCCTGGAGATCCTCACTCTCTTCAGTGCCGACTGTCATCGCTTCGCCGGTCATCTGCGTGATCTCAGTGACGAGAGCGTCCCGGTCCTCTCCTGCCAGGTTCTTCTTAATCAGCCATTCCTCCACCTGGTCCGGTTCAAGGGCAGCAATATTTTCCCAGACCCCGGCAGATTGCAGATCCGCTTCGTGCTCCTTGAGGATCAACAGGTTATTGACCGCCCGGAGTTCTTTTTCAAGCTGGGTCTGGGCACTCAGTTTCATCTCCCGCTTCTTGGAGATCGTATCGATGCGCCGGGCAATGCTGAGCTCTTCACTCTTTGACTGAACCGCCTTTGCTTCGTTGAAGAGATTTTTAATGGCAGACTCAAGACGGCGAGACTCCTCCTGAACCGTTTCCACCTTCGACGTCAGGCGGATCTCAAGCACCCGGAGATCTTCGATTCCCATACTGTCAAGAGGATTCTTTTTACCAAAAAGGTTGGAGAAGAATGCCATGGCCGTTTTCCCTCTCACTCGTTCTCTTCAAGTGCGCTTTCAAGACTCCTCTCAACCGACAGAATATTTTCTGCCTCTTCTACGTCGATTGACCCTGACTCCACACTGCTCCAGGCATCAATAAGCTGGCGTTCAGTATCGTCTAAATCGGAATCTGATTCAGCCACATCCATGAAGAAGATCTGGTTCAGATCGTCGATGATATTCTCAAATCCTTTCCCGGCAAGGTTCACCCGGATAAGAGAGCGCTCGAAGTTTTCAGGAGTGATGCTCTGAATCTTGCTCCAAACCTCGGTTTTTCTGAGATCCTTCTCATACTTCTTAATAATGACCAGATTGGAGACAAACATATACTGTTTGTGCAGCACCATGAAGTTCTTCACTTTCAGTTTGGCCTCCATGTCAAGCTGCTTGAGTTCCTGGGCAAGCATCTTCTTTTTGATAAGGTCAGTGCCTACGCCTTCCTGGAACTTTCTCTTCTTATCCTTCTCGATCTTCTCGATCTCTTTCCTGAGCCGGTTGATGCGGCTCTTGAGTTTCATCTCTTCTTCCCGGAGTTCACCGATCTGGATCTTGTCCACGGGGTTTTTCCTGAATGTGTCCATGATGCCCATATTGTATCAATTTCATTTTATGTTGTGACACCTTATTAACTTTCTCTCCATAATGGAGAATAAAAGAAATAGCTAATTTGTGTGAACATCTGTTTTGGAGAAACCATTTTATAGATAATTCACCCAATCCCTACTAATGGACTACATTGTCTTCGTCGATTATTTTTCAGACGCCGAACGCAAGCGTATCGACTACGCTGTCGAACGCTGGCGGGGTAAGGCTGATGTTTCAAAACCAAAAGGAACCGCGATTCTCTTTCATAATCAGGATATTGATGGGTTCCTGGAGGATCTCTGTTCACGGCTTGATAGCGGATGGGACCAGGTCAGGGTGTTTGAGGCAGCGCCGTATGAGCCTGATATGGCAGCGCAGCGGGAAACGCTTCAATACCATTCTGCTGAACCGGGGGATATGATCCGGAAGTTTCTGGGATATGTCATGGCGAAAATTAACGCACAGTATGAACAGCAGACCGGGGATGTGATGCTCTATTCTGCCTCGACAAAGAAGGGACAGGCACGAATTGAGATCCGGGTTACTGACACTGAAAACGGTTCAGACACTGTGGTTACCGTCAGCGGATACGGAAAAGCCGGGCCTTTTGTCCGTGACCGGATAGATGAGGAACTGCGGACGTTTCTGGGGGAATAAACAATGTATCGGGAAGACACTGACTGTATTCAGCAACTGGCAGCACCGGCAAAACGGGTGCTTGGTGAAGGATCGTTTATCGGCAGAGAACCGTCTGAGCGGCGTATTGGGCTCTGGAACGAGATAAAAATGAACCGTGACCGGTACCTGGACGGCGAGTGCGGGGCGTTCCTTCCCGATATGGACCGCCATTTCCGGGGCCTTTTTGATGCCTCACTGCTTCTCCTTGGTAGTTCTTTTGCTGAAAACGGCGACGACTTCCCGGCAGCGACGGAATTTTTCACCCCACAGGAACGTGCTTCGTCAGGTCTTCTTGAAAAGAGCCGGGTATTTGAGATCTACTCAGACCGCGAACTAAAGATAAAACTCCTTCATAAGGACAAAGAGGTGCTTGAGGTGCTGCGCCGTTACTATCTCTTTGGAAATACTGAGGTCGAGGCAGTGCTTGACAACCCGGACATCCGCCTGAGTCTGAAGCACTATTATAACTGGAAGTGGTCCAGCCTTAAAAAGCGGATTAACAACTCTGTTTCGACGTTGATAACTGAAGTGGATTATCTGGTTCCGCTGGTTGAGTACTGGAACAAAGAGAGCAGACGGATTGCCGATGTTTCAGGAGAGAATGCCCGGCATGAGGCACTTGGACGGGTGGAGGCACAGGAGTCTGCACTTCTGGATACCATTACTGAGCAGGAAGAGACGATTGAGGAGCTCCGTGAGACTGTTGGCGAACAGGAAAAGCGTATCCGGTCAGCATTTGCTGCCGTAGATCTCGGAGACGACGCCCGGAGCCGGCATGTGACTCTGGGGGAGGTTAAGCAGTACGAGATGAACTTCCTTGAGCGGATGGGCCGGAAACTGAGTGACCTGACATCATTTGAGGATGTCAGATACCAGACGGCCAAGTCGGACGAGCAGGAGATGGCAGACGCTCATGAACTGGCAGCAATATGGGGTCTTTCTTCAACGGACCGGGACAACCTGCCAAAGAACACCTGCCTGACCGTGGCATTTGAGGAGAAAAAACTTCTGGGGAAGAAGAAAGCTCTCAGCGCGGTTGCAGCGTTCTTTTCCCGCCCTGAACGGTATGCGTCCGCTGCCTTTGACACCGACCCGGCAGGTTCACGGGATATCAACCCGCTTCTTGACCGGATGCGCCGGGAAGCGAAGAAGAGCGGTACAAGAACGCTCCTCTGCATCGCTTCTCCGACGGGCTTTGACCACCTGGCCCGCTCCTATATCGGCAGCGATACGTTCTATCAGAATTTTTCCTCACAGTATCTCTCGGTCTGCCTCCTGGATGTGGAAACGGCTGAGGTGATCTATCATCCGGCAGATACCGCAGCGGTGGCATGGGCGAAAGTCTGCCACCCGGAACTGCCTGCCGAGACGGAACTGCGGATAGAAGAAGAGGTGGAGGACGCGGTTTCAGCGCAGTTTATGAATCGTTCCTGGGCGGTTTTTGATGAGATACAAAAAGAGATTGACGAAGATCCGGCACTTGTTAAGCGGTTTTTCTACCAGTACGCAGGCGTGCATGATTTCACGGTCCGGCATGTGGATGATGTTGGTCTGGTAATGATGGAACACGGGAGGCACGGCTTATGAAAGTGGACCTGAGCGGTGTGCTGTCAGGCGAACTGGACCGGATACGAAAGGAGTATGAAGAGGCAAAGTCGGCAGGGGACATGGATTTAGCCCGGCAAAAGGCACGTAACGTGGCAGATTTACTGCGACAGATGGCACAGAGCACTCCGGCACGACAGACCTATTTCAATAAAATCGCTGTGAAATGGGAAGCGATTGCCGAAGGGAGACCGGTGCCTCATCCGGCTACTTCTGGTTATACGGCGACTGAAAGCTCCGGTGATTCCGTGGATGAAGAGGAAGGGTTCAGGAATAAAGCCGATTCCCTGATAACAAAATCTGATGTGACCTGGAATGATATCGGTGGACTGGAGCGGGTCAAACGCCTGATGATGGAAACCGTGGTGATCGCGGGGCTTCAGAAACCTGCGGCTATTAAGCCATGGAAGGGTGTTCTGCTCTTTGGTCCGCCGGGAACCGGGAAGACTCTCCTTGCCTCTGCTGCCGCCGGCAGTCTTCAGGCGACGTTCTACGACGTGAAGTCTGAGAGCGTGCTCTCGAAATATTTCGGCGAGTCCTCAAAACTCATCTCGGCGTTGTATGACTCTGCCCGTGACCATGCTCCTTCGATTGTTTTTATTGATGAATTTGATGCCCTTTCGCAGGCCCGTGGTGATAACACTTCAGAAGCGACCCGGAAGGTGCTCTCCAGTATTCTGACGCATCTGGACGGTCTTCAGGATAAGAAAAGCGACCGGCTGTTGCTCACGCTTGCAGCGACAAATACTCCCTGGGAACTGGATACGGCGGTCCTCTCACGCTTTCCCCGGCGGATTTATGTGACGCTGCCGGATAAGGACGCCTGTGCCGAGATCATGGCTATCCACATGAAAGAGCTTGATGTGAAAAAACTTGACCTTCCGGTTCTTGCTGAGGAGTGCGTAGAGCGGCGTTATTCCGGGCGCGATTTGCAGAACCTCTGCCAGCAGGCGATGTGGCATATGATCCACGACAAAAATCAGAACCTGCATAAGCTAGCCGAACTGCCCTTTGCGGATCTGCAGAAACGAAAGCTGAAGGTCCGGCCTCTCCAGCGGGAGGATTTTGACGAGGCGTTTGATAGGATTCACTCGCCGGTGACAAAAGCTGACCTTAAACGATTTGATAAGTGGAACGAGACCTACGGAGAGGTTTGATACATAAGGGAGGGGGTCATGGGGGCAGACGTCTTTTCTCAGGTTGACAGGTTTCTTTCAGACCAGAGCATGAGCGATTGGTACATGAAATATGCCTGGTCTAATGATTCATGGAACGCCGGATTTCCTGAAATTCAGTATCTGGAAGAGACGATCTCACAAGCTGCCCGACAGGATGAGATCACCGAGACACACCTTCAGTCTATTGCGCAGTGGGGTCATCTGATCTCCCGGCCGTCACTTCGTGAGGGAACCTGCGTCCCTCTTTCTCTCTACCGCAATGGCTATCCAGCATCATGGATCCGGTATGATCCTGCCCGGTGTATGGATGAACTCGACCGTTCAATCGTCAACTTTGGGCCGACGTATCTGAGCATGCTGCTTCGGTTCGCGATGCCCAGTATGTTTGGTACGATGAATACCCGGATTGTTACTGTCTATGGAGACGGTGACCAGAATACACAAGGAATGGGCTGGTTTCACCTATCAACCCAGAAGGGAGGCATCCGGAAGGATACAGGATGGACGTTTGAATATGCTACCTGGATTCATATTCTCAGGTATATTGCTCAGCGCCTGAACGAAGAACGTATCCCCTGTCCCCATCCTGAACGTTTTGTTACCACACAACTCAGGGATAAAAACCAGTGGGTCGCAGCAGACGTGGAGATGGCTCTTTTTTCCTATGCCAGGGAAGGGCTCTGAGAATGAGTCCGGTATTGTTTGGCTTTCCGGTGGAATATCTTATCATCGGCGTTCTCCTGCTCGCTCTGCTGGTGCTCTATCTGCTTTATTCCCGCCTTTCCGCCACAGTGGAGAAGCGGGCGTATCAGGTTGCCGAACGCTGGCGACGGGATGAAATTGCCCGGATTGAACAGAGGAAAGAAGCAGAGATGGAGAGCCGGGTCAATGAGAAAGCGGGGATTTTGTTTCAGTCCTGGCGGCAGAGTGAGGAGAAAAAGATTCGGCAGGATGCGGTTGCCAAGAGCCAGGCGGTGACGAAGGGAAAGATCACCGAGCATCTGATACCTTATTTCCCGGCCTTTGCCTACAACCCGAAGGACGCCCGTTTTCTTGGTTCGCCGGTAGATTTTTTTATTTTTGATGGCCTTTCAGAGGGGGATCTTAGTGAGATTGTTCTCGTGGAGGTTAAGACCGGGAAGAGTCAGCTTTCAAAGCGGGAGAAGCAGGTGAAGGAGTGTGTTGAAGGTGGCCGGGTCCGGTATGAGGTAATGAGGCATGGGTAGATTTATTTCAAGTTCATCAAGTTCTACGGATGGAAACACAATTGCATTTTCATATTTAAGCCAGATAATTCTTATTGACTCTAATAAAAACGAATTGTGGCGAAGAGAGTTTGAAAAAACAATTTCAGATTTACTGGTTTCATCGGATGGAAGTGCTGTTGCGATTCTTTTTAGAAATACTATCGTTTTAATAAATCGTAACGGCGAAAAATACTATGAATACACAGCAGATTACACTATATCCTGTTTTGCCATTTCATCACAGGGAAATGTAATTGTCTTTTGTTCTGGATCAAAAATTTATTACCTGAAACTTGGAAAAAAATTGAGGGAAATTAAACCTCCGTTTTCTTTTGAAGAGGACGTTTATATTTCACTTTCAAATGACGGTGACAAGATTGTAGTGGCTTCAGGAGTCCATCTCTGTCTCTATGAATATAGTGACAATTTAAACTGGAGAGCCAAATTAGAAAGCTCAGAACATTTTACGTTTAATAATTACGTTAGTAAACTTGTTTTTTCTGCGAAGAGTGATGCAATACTTGTAGAAACAATACTTAAGGAAACTGGTGACTGTGAATTATGGCTTTTCAACAGTAATGGTGAAAAGTTGTGGTCTCAATTAACCAAGGATCGGGTTAAGGAGATTACGATCTCATCGAATGGGGACCGAATTGGTGGGATTTCAAAAAGCGAGATATTTTTGCTTGATCAAAATGGCAATGAATTATTCCGGAAACAAACAAAAAACGTTGGTCAAGGCGAAAAAATATCGATGTCGTCTGATGGGGGATCCATAATTGCAGGTTCTGGATTATCTCTCTATTTTTTGGATCGAGATGGAGTCTTGCTCTGGGAAAAATTCATTATTGGAAATTCTGTCTGTAGTAAGCTATCATATAGTTCTATTTTACTTGATGTTGCAGTATCCTCTGATAGCAGCCAGATTATTGCTTCTTATGATGAAGGAGTGGTTAGTTATGATGGTTCAGGAACTAAATTGTTTGAAATTTGTGACCCGAATTACAATGTTTGTGAAACGAATGACAATTTAAAAGAATCAACAACAGATGTGTATTTGCCCTCCCGTCATGATTTTCAGAGAATATTAGTTACAAAAATCAATACAGCTTCGACAAAAGGAAAGCCATTTATTGTCGTGAAAGCAGGTGAATTACATCGTCTTGCCGGAGGATATCCAGGTCCCAATCACCGGATGCCCACCTGTTGTAGAGTAATGTACTCGCTAATGGAAATACAGGACAAGATAATTGCTAAGCCAAAAAAAGGATTTGGCGCAACTCTTGAAATACAATATCTTCTGCCAAGAACTGGTATGAGACTCAACACGAATAATGACCCGGTAGAACCAGAATCGTTCTCAACAACAATTCCTCCTAAAGTCTCATTAGAACCAAAATCGTTCTCAACAACAATTCCTCCTAAAGTCTCATTAGAACCAGAATCGTTCTCAACAACTATCCCTCCTAAAGTCTCATTGGATTTAGAAAATCCCAAAAAATCATTAAAGGCAAAGATTTCATTGCCTGATCACAATGGGTCTCAGAAGAAGATTTCAGATCTAAGTTTAGAATATTCTGAGTTCTCAATAGTAGGAACTGGTGGTTTTGGACATGTATATAAGGCAAAACGCAAGGATGGAGTCGTAGTTGCTGTAAAAATTCCAGTTCTTGCCAGTAAAAGTTCTGGTCAGATCTTTTTAAATGAAATTGAAAACTGGAAAAGGTTAAAACACCAGAATATTGTACAAATCCTTGATTGTAACATTTATCCCTATCCGTACATTGAACTTGAATTTTGTGAAAACTCTCTTGCCGATTTTGAATTGCCTTGTTCCATTGAGGAAGCTGCATGGATTATATTTAATGTATGCGAAGGTCTCAGGAGTGCTCACAAAAACAATCTCCTCCATCGTGACCTGAAACCTCAGAATATTCTTTTGAAAGATGGGGTTGTCAAAATAACCGACTGGGGTCTTTCACGTCTGGTCTCCTCAACCAGCACAACAACGTCTGCCTCGTTCTCGTCGGTCTATGCTGCTCCTGAACAAATCACCAGTAAACCCAAATCAGCGGCTACCGACATCTGGCAGGTCGGGGTAGTGTTCTACGAACTTCTGACCGGGAACCTGCCCTTTGGCGGGGAATCAATGGTTGAGATCGGGATGAGCATTGTTCAGGCTGAACCCGTTCCGCCATCAGAACACAACCAGGACGCAAAACCCTTTGATACCATCATTCTCAGATGCCTTGAAAAAGACCCGAAGAACCGGTATCAGTCCGTGTCGGCACTGCAAAAGGATCTTTCAGAGGCAATGAACGGCCAGTATGCACATCTTCTGAAACAGAGTGTTTCAACGAACGATATGAAGAAATCTGCCTGTTATTGTGGTGAACTTGTACTCATCAACCTCACAACCGGCCAGCTTTCGTCAGCGTATCGGTACGCTAACGATCTGGTCCAGTATGCTACTGGGGATGTGCAGGAGATGGCAAAACGAATTGCTGCCATGATCCAGCTTAGGATTCAGGAACAGACCGGTGAAACAATTCCGGCAGAACTGTTGCAGATGGTTGAGATGCTGGTGCATAACGTCAGGATGGGTGTACGATGAATCCCTCTGGCTCAGGGGGATTGGTTTTGACAAAACGAAGAAATGAGAGAGAATTACTGAGGGATTTACTATGACCATACGATACTTCAGAGGCCGGCGGGGAGAATTCATCCATGAACGTGACCAGCTCAAAGAGG
>CAZBGM010000037.1:0-3974 GCA_964491505.1 uncultured Methanomicrobiaceae archaeon
GGGGCACGCTGCCATGACGCTGGATCATCCAACGGATATGGTCTGGCGGCGGTCAACATTTGTCTGTTCACGGACCATCGGGATTGCATCTGACACCACCGCTGCCATGCTACCGAAACCATTTATTAAAGCCCTGCAGGGAGGCGCCGATTGTGAAGTGGAGATGGTGGTTTTCTATGAGGACTGAAGCTCAGTGATCTTCAGTTCAGCTTCTTCAAGAGATTTTTCACAGGTTTTTACGAGCAGTGTGCCCCGTTCATAGAGCTTCATCGTCTCCTCAAGTCCCGCTTCACCTTCTTCGATCTTCCGTACAATATCTTTTAGTTCACCTATTGTCTCTTCATAATTTTTCTTCATCTGTATCCTCTCCGGTTACAATGGCATCCACACTCCCATCGGCAAATGTTATCTGTATATGATCGCTTTTTGCAAGCACCCTCTGCGAGGTGACCACAACACCGTCCCGGCGTATCATCGCAAATCCCTGCTCAAGGGGCAGGGCCGGGTTCTGGGCCTGCAACTCCGCGGCAGCTTTTTCCAGAGCCAGACGCCGCCGCTCAATCCCTGTCTGGACTGCCCTCTTCAGACGCTCTGAGATGTCCGCGAGTGATACATGTTCATCGCTCATACGCCGAAGCAGACGCCGGGGTTGGAGCCGAAGCCGGATGTCCTCCAGAAGCCCAAGTTCATCATCAAGGCGCCGGGAAAGTCCCCGCCTCATCATCTGGTGCTGACGCCGCAGATCAAGGATAAGTTCTTCCCGATCAGGCACCACCAGTTCAGCCGCCGCAGAAGGCGTCGGCGCCCGCAGGTCAGCGGCAAAGTCGACGAGCGTCGTATCAGTTTCGTGACCGACCGCGGTTATCACCGGCGTTTTACAGGCGGCAACGGCCCGCACCAGATCCGGGTGATTAAACTCGAAAAGATCCTCAAAACTCCCGCCACCCCGGCCAAGAATGATCACATCAACTGCTCCGTCAAGCTTTTGAAGGGCAGCTACAATCCCGGTGTGAGCCCCGTCACCCTGAACGGGGGCTGGCGAGAGAACAATCTCAACCGGAAACCGCCGGGCGATGACCTGTTCAATGTCCCGGCGGGCGGCACCAGTCGGGGAGGTCACGACCCCAATGCGGCGGGGAAAAGATGGAATCTGCTTTTTCCGGGATGGGAAAAAGAGTCCCTCACGTTCCAGCGTCTCCTTCCACTGAAGAACCAGCAGGTGCTTCTCTCCTTTCCCGGCAGGCCGGAGATCAGAGATTGTCAGACTAAACTCTCCAAATGGTTCATAGAACGAGAAGGTTCCAAAGGCCAACACCTTCATACCATTCTCGGGCTCAAACGGCACTTCACGGGCAGAGGAACGCCACATCTTACAGCGCAGAGTGAATGTTTTATTTCCCTTTGCCTCAGAGAGAGAGAAATAAAAATGCCCGGAACTGTGGTGTTTGAAATTGGTAATCTCTCCCTCCACCCAGACGCCTGAGGCTCCGGCACCCTCAATCGTTTTTTTCACAAACCCGGTAACTTCAGAGACCGAACAGACCTGCATCACATCGCCGGCAGGTGCTGTGTCAAATCTCAGTGTGGACTGCATCGGTGTTTTCTCCTCTGATGTTTTTTACGTCCGCACATATGAAAGCACCCCTCGGGAAAGATTTTTCACTGCCTCCAACCAATGAAAAATAAAGGAGAGAGAATAGGAGAGAGAAAAGAATGCAGATCGGTGTTTCAAGCATGTTTTTCCACGAATATCCCTGTGAAACCATTGCAGAAAGTGTCCGGGAGGCAGGATGTGACTCGCTTGAGTTCTGGCTGGAAACACCGGATTTTTGGTTTCGGGGACTTCCTGAAGACCTTCTTTCAGGCATTCAGGCGCAATACTTTCCCAATGGACAGGTTCTGATGCATGTGCCGGTCTTAGATCTCAACCCCTGTTCGGTCAATCCCAGAGTGGCACAGGTTTCAGTCGAACAAGTCGTCAGTGCCATCGAATGTGCCGCCCGGACGAACACCGGACCGGTCACCATTCATCCGGGCAGAAGAACCACCAAACGGCCTCCGGGCAGACGGGATATGGTACGATTGCGGGCATACCTTGACGCCGTCTATGAAGTGCAACAGCGCACCGGCGTCGTCGTCTGCATGGAAAACATGGAGAAAAAGATCAATGCCCTCCTTACCACACCGTTTTGGATGAAATGTCTTCTTGACGAGAATCCCTGGCTTTTCTTTACCTTCGATGTCAGTCACGCCCTAGCTGACGGTCTGAAGAATGCTCTCGCCTTTATCGACACCTGTGGCGAGCGTATTGCAAACGTGCACCTCAGCGGCGTTCAGGACACAAAATGCCACGTCCCGGTTGCCGGAGACCCTGACATCAAAACAATTCTCGAAGCGCTTGCAGACCGGGGATACGACGGGTCGCTCATCTTTGAGTTTGACGACCTCAATTTCACTCCGCCCCTCACCCGTGAGGAAAAGGTTGCCCTTCTCAAAAAAGAGTGCACTTGGGTTCGCGAAACGCTTGCACTTTAAAGGCCCAACGTTATTTCCGCACGAAAAATGCAGACGAGCACCAGATTTATGATATCGAAAGACAAATAATAGAGCAGTACTTTCGAAACATGAACCAACATACTATAGCCGCAATAGCGGCGTGGACGCTATGACGGACGTAACCGGCCAAATTATTCTTTTTGTTATCTGCCTGTTGCTGTCCGGATTTTTTTCAGGATCTGAAGTTGCACTCATCTCCATGAACCAGGCAAAGGTTCGCACCCTTATCGAGAAAAAAGCAAAGGGCTCAAACGCAATTAAAAAACTGACAGATAATTATGACCACCTGCTGATCACCATTCTCATTGGCAACAATATCGTCAATGTCGGAGCAGCGGCGATCGCAACCTCAATTGCCATATCAATCTACGGGAATATTGGTATCGGGATCGCAACCGGTGTTGTCACCCTTTTGATGCTCATCTTCGGTGAGATTGGGCCCAAGACCTATGCGACCCGACATGCCGAGCGGGTCAGTCAATTTGTCGCACGCCCGATTCTGGTGTTCCAGTATATCCTTACACCAGTTCTCTGGATATATGATCTCATCAAAAAGGTCTTCTCTACCGGGGCAATGACCCACCCCGAAATAACAGAAGAAGAACTCAAGACCTGGATCGATGTCGGTGAAGAGGCTGGGACCATCGAGGAAGAAGAGCACGAGATGCTCTACCGGGTCTTCAGATTTAACGATACCATCGCCCGTGAAGCAATGACGCAGCGGGGCGACGTGACAATGATAGAAGACACTGCAACCCTTGATGATTCTATAGCTATCTTTAACGAGACCGGGTTCTCCCGAATCCCTGTCTATCACGAAGAACAGGACAATATTATCGGCACTATCAATGTAAAAGACGTCTTCGCCGCTATATTTGAGAAACGCACCGGCGTAACACTCCGGGATCTCCTGTACGAACCGTTCTTTGTGCCGGAGAGCAAGATTATCGACGACCTGTTAAAGGAGATGCAGAACAGCAAAATCCATCTTGCCCTCGTTGTTGATGAATACGGCTCCTTCGCTGGCATCATTACTATTGAGGATATCATCGAGGAACTGGTCGGGGAAATCATGGATGAATTCGACGAGGAAGAACCTGAAATTCAGCAGATCGATGACCAGACGTATCTTATCGACGCGGGCACCTGGGTCGAGAAGATCAACAAAGAACTTGAACTCTCACTTCCTCTGGATGAAAGCTACGAGACCATTGGCGGGCTCTTCTTCCACCAGTATGGAAAAATCCCCAAACGGGGCCGTGAAATTACCCTCGAAGAAAGCGGCATTCTCCTCCGCGTCGCAACGATGCACCTGCGCCGGATTGTTGAGATCGAACTGGTTATCCCGGAAAAGAATGGGGTCACAAATGAGCATTGAAGTGGGAGTATATTCATACCAGTTACTATGAAACGGATCG